>JBOGYB010000041.1:0-8137 GCA_050696555.1 Solirubrobacteraceae bacterium
GGCGATGGCCAAGAACGGGAATGTGTTCGTGCTCGATTCCGGGAACGACCGGGTGGAGGAATTCTCTCCGTCGGGCACGTATCTCTCGGCCTTCGGTAAATTTGGTAGCGGTAATGGAGAAGTCAAAAAACCATTTGCTATGGCGGTGGATTCGAAAGGCAACGTCTGGGTAGCCGATACGGGGAATAATCGCGTTGAGGAGTTCAATGAAAGCGGGGGTTATATAACGAAGTTTGGGTCCGAAGGAACTGGTGTAATTCAGTTCAAAGAACCAAAGGGAATCGCGATCGCGCCGAATGGCAACATTTACGTGGGCGATACTGAAAACAATCGTGTAGAGGAGCTCAAAGAAAACGGTACGTTCGTCGCGACGTTTGGTTTTGGTGTGAGCGATGGTGTCGCGAAATACGAGGTCTGCACAAGTGCGTGCCGAGCGGGAATCGCGGGGACGGGCAATGGCCAGATGAACCAGCCACAGGGTGTGGCCGTTGCGGCAAATGGCACTGTGTCGGTCGTGGATTACGGCAATAACAGGGTCGAGAAGTTCAACGGGAGTACCAGCGAATACGCGATGAAGTTCGGTTCGAGTGGTTCGGGTGAAGGCCAGTTCAGTGAACCGAAGGGAATCGCGATCGATGCGTTGGGCAACATGTGGGTGACTGATAGTGCCAATACTCGCGTGCAGGAGTTCACGTGGTCGGGCGCATTCCTCGCAGCGTTCGGTGCGAAAGGAACGAGTGGCGGGCAGTTCATGGAACCGCGGGGCATCACGACCTCCAGCTCGGGTACTGTATACGTGACCGACGTGAAAGACAATGTCGTCGAGAAGTGGTCGCTGGCGCCCCGTCCGGGCAACGAAGGCGCGCACGACATGCGGACCGCCTACTACACGGCTGAAGGCGAATCGGAGATAGCGGCGTGTCGTAACCACCCGGAATGGGCAAATCTGCCCTGTCGGACCGAACCGTTGGTACAGCCAGGTATAAACGCTTCCCCTGCGCTGCCGGTGACGGAAATGAAGTCATACAATATTTGGGACGAGTTGGAAGAAAGCAAGCAAAACTTTGGGTCTACGGTGCGCACGGTCATTCAGACATACGATTCGTCTGGTGGGTCACTGACGAGCAAAGAGACCTCTACTGAAGGCACTTCGTTGCCTGTAGTAAAAAATAAATATAACAGTGAAACGGGTGCGCTCGAAGAACAGACGACGGAAGGCGCGGAAAGCAAGACGGTCAAGAGTGAACTGAATACACTCGGTCAGCTGGTGAGCTACACCGATGCCGACGGCAACACGTCGAAATATATCTATGAATTGGAAGGACACATTCAAGAAGTCCAAGACGGCAAGGGCAAACAGACCTACGCGTACGAACCCAGTACCGGTTTCCTGGAAAAACTAGTGGACTCCGCAGCGGGCACATTTACCGCGACTTACGACGTCGAAGGAAAGATGGTGACTGTCGGCTATCCGAACAAAATGACGGCGACGTACACGTACGACCAGACCGGTGAGGCGACCGGGATAACGTACGTCAAGCAGGCGCACTGCGCCTCGACATGTCCCGAAACTTGGTTCAGTGACACCGTGGCGCCATCGATCCATGGCGAAACGCTCAGCCAGACCAGCACACTCGCAAAAGAGGTCTATGCGTATGACAGCGACGGTCGACTCCTCGAAACACAGGAAACGCCAGCGGGCAAAGGCTGCAAGACGAGACTGTACGGGTACGACGAAGAGTCCAATCGTACGAGCCTGACTACGCGCGAATCGGCAACCGAAACCTGCGCGACCGAAGGTGGGACGTTGCAGGCTTATTCGTACGACTCGGCTGATCGCCCCATTGACGCAGGCGTTAAATACGATGCATTCGGCGACACGGTGGAATTGCCTGAAGCTGACGCTGAAGGGCACACGGTGACTAGCACGTATTATGTGGACGGCCAGCTCGCAACTCAGACGCAGAATGGAGTCACGAACAGCTACAAGTATGATCCCGCGGGACGCACGAGAGAAACCGTCTCAGGTGGGAAAATCGTGATTTCGCACTACTCCGGACCGGGCGAAGCGCTCGCATGGACGGGCGAAGGTGCGACATGGACTCGCAATGTACCGGGTATTGACGGTACGCTGACGGCAACACAGACGAGTGCGGGCACCGTTACGTTGCAGCTCCACGACTTGCAAGGCAATATCGCCGGCAGCGTCGGGGCCGGCGAAACGGAAACCAAACTCACCACGACCTATAACAGCACCGATTTCGGGGTGCCAAACGAAGGTAAAGTGCCGCCTAAGTACGCTTGGTTGGGCGCGGCGGGCGTAGGGTCTGAAACCTCCTTCTCGTCAGGTATCGTGAACGAAGGCGGAGCGTCCTACGTCCCGCAGATCGCGCGCACTCTGCAGACTGCGCCAGTTGTGCCCCCTGGGGCTTTCCCAAACGGGCAAGGCACAGGGAAACAATATGTCGCCGAACTACCAGGCTGGATCGCGACGGTGAATGCGGCTGAAGCGGCGCGTGACATGGCTGAATACATCGCTAAACAAGAAGCTGAACAGCAGGCGGCACTGGCTGCTGCGCTTGCAGGAGCCGGTGAAGGTGAAGATCCGGTTCGCTATCTCACTGCCGCTGAGGCGGAATCAATAGGTAGAAAGCTGGTCCACCTGACGACCCTCGGGGAAGCGGCCGACTTCTTGGTCGGGGTCCCCGATGGGCTGATCAAATTGGTCGAAGGTGCCCTTACTGAGCATTGGGATGGCGTAAAGAAAGCGATGGACTGGTTCAAAACAGCTGGGGAGAAGTTGCTCCAATGCGCTAACGAATCGTTCACGTGCAAGTTTGCTTTCAAGGAGTTCGGCCTAAAATTTTCCTTGGTGTCGTTTGATTTTGAAAAATTGGAATTCGTTACGGTGCACTATAACTGGGTATTTGTAAATGTGTTTTCGCCTGCTGTCGTAGAACCGTGTCTTGGTACTGTGCGTAAGCCTAGGATTTGCTACCCACAATAAAGTGTGGTGGTGTCATTGTCACCTAGCTAGGGCTTGAAGGGGGCTCGCGGCGGGACGCGCCACCGACCTCGATGCAGAGCTCAGCAACTCACAAAGGAGGACGATGTGTGCGGCGCGAGCGCTTCTGCCCGCGCCGCACGGCTGGCCTATAGGCTCTTCCGATGCGCATCTTCTCCGGCATCCAGCCCACGGGCACAAAGCACCTGGGCAACTACATCGGCGCGATCCGCCAGTACGTCGAGGGACAGGACCGTGGCGAGGCGCTGTACTGCATCGTCGATCTGCACGCGATCACGGTTGCGTATGAGCCCACCGAGTTGCGGCGCGCCCTGTATGACCTGACGGCGCTCCTGCTCGCCGCGGGCCTCGATCCCGAGCGTAGCATCCTCTTCCGCCAAGGCGACGTGCCCGAGCACAGCGAGCTCACCTGGTTGCTCTGCTCGGTGACAGAGCTTGGCCGGTTGCAGCGAATGCACCAGTTCCGTGACAAGTCGCTGGCCCAACGGGAGCTCGTGTCCGCCGGCCTCCTGCTCTACCCGGTGTTGCAAGCCGCCGACGTGCTCGCCTACCGTGCCAACGAGGTGCCGGTGGGGGAGGACCAGCGTGAGCACCTCGAGCTCATGAGGGACGTGGCGCGCCGGTTCAACGCCCGTTTCGGCGATGGCGAGGAGATCCTCGTCGTGCCCGAGCATCGCATCCCCGAGGTAGGGGCGCGGGTCATGGACCTGCAGGACCCCACCAGCAAGATGTCCACCACCGGCGGCTCTGAGCAGGGCACCGTGTACGTACTCGACGAACCCGAGGCGATCGTGAAGAAGCTCAAGTCGGCCGTCACCGACTCAGGTCGCGAGATAGAACGCTCGTCTGAGAAGCCGGGCGTGTCGAACCTGATCGAAATCCTCGCGGCGGCGCGCGAAACGACACCTGAGCAGGTTGAAGCCGACATGCGCGACGCTCGGGGATATGGCGACCTGAAGGTGGCGGCCGCGGAGGCGGTGGTGGAGATGTTGGCGCCGGTGCGCGAGCGCTACGTGGAGCTGCGCGCTGACGAGCGGGCGCTGGAGGGAGTGCTGGAGGAAGGTGCCGAAAGGGCCCGGGCGATCGCGGCTGAGACGCTCGCTGACGTACGCGAACGCATGGGGATCGGTCCGCCAAGGCGCACAACCGCCCCGCACTGAGGGGTGCGTCGCGAGCCGTCGGGGGTGCACGGTACGGTGGTTCGGTGACGCTTCCCGCGCTCGACCTCGACTTGGAGATCTTCAGCGGCCCGTTCGACCTGTTGCTCGCGCTGGTGTTGCGCGAGGAGGTGGATCTGCTCGAGCTGGAGTTGGCGGACGTGGTGCTCGCCTACCTCGACCATCTGGAGGGCAGAGGGGAGCTCGACCTGGAGACCGCAACCGAGTTCATCGTGCTGATCGCGGCGCTACTGGAATTGAAGTCGCGACTGATGCTCGCCGAGGACAGTGAGGAGCTGCTCGACATCGAGCCGGGTGAGGCGGCCGAGGAGCTGCTGGAGCGGATGTTGCAGGCACGCCGCTACCGCTCTGCCTCAACCCACCTCATGGAGCTGTTCGCGCGTGAGGAGGGTGTGCGGTTCCGCAGCGCCCCACTGCCGGCGCGCTTGCGCAAGTCGATCGTGGCGCCCACCGACGGCTCGCAGAACCCGGCTGTGCTCGGGCAGGCGATGGGACGACTGCTGCGGACGCCTCCCACAATCAGCTTGAAGCACATTTCGATCCAGCGTGTGACGGTGGCGGAGCGGCTCGACCATCTGCGCGGGCTGCTGCGAAGGGGGCGGTTCTCCTTCGAAGAGGCGGTAAAGGGTGAGGATCGGATGACCGTGGCGGTGACGGTGTTCGCGCTGCTGGAGCTCTACAAGCGCGGTGAGGCGTGGTGGGAGCAGGACGAGAGCTTCGGCGACATCGCGGTCCATGCCAGCTCTAATGCAGGCGCGGCGGTCGCTCTGACGCCGCTGCGTGCCCATGCCGGGGGACGCGCGGGTTGAGCGAGGAGGAGTCCGGGGAGGAGCGTTCAGAGCTTGAGGACGAGCGCCGCTCTGCCGATCAGGATGGTATGCAAGTTACCGACCAGGTCGAGGGGACGAGCGAGGAGAGTGAGTTCCCGGATGCCTTCGTAGGCGGGGAGCCCGCGCACATCGAGCCCACAGAGGTGGAGCTCGAGGAGGGGGAGATCGTCGAGGAGACGCTTGTCGCGAGCGCCCTGGACATTGAGGGTTTGCCGGCGCCCGAGCCGGTTGTGGTGCGAATGGTGGAGGCGCTGCTGTTCCTCGCGCCCGATCCGCTTAGCCCGCAGGAGCTGGCGGACGCGGCCGTGGCGGAGGAGCTGGCGGTGATCGCGGCGCTGGCGGAGTTGGCCGAAAGGTATGCGCCAGGACGTAGCGGCATTCATCTGCGGGAGCTGGGAGGAGGGTTCACGTTCGCGAGCGATCCCGAGACCGAGGATGCGGCGAGGCGTCTGTTCAGCCGCGCCCGGGCATCCGTCCTCACCCCCGCCCAAGCGGAGACGCTGGCGATCGTTGCGTACTTGCAACCTGTGTCGCGCCCGGAGATCACCCGCATCCGCGGTGTGAGCGCCGATTCGGCCGCGTCGACGCTGCTGGAGCGGGGGCTCGTGGAAGAGTCGGGACGGTCGCAGTTCGGGGCGGTGCTCTACCGCACGACCACACAGTTCCTGAAGCTGTTCGGTTTGCGCTCTCTGGACGAGCTGCCTGATGTGGCGCAGTGGGACCCGAGCCCCGAGGAGCAGGCGGAGCTGCGCGAGCGCTTGTTGCGCGCCGGTGAGGCGCGCGCCGGTGGCGGTCCGCCGGTGGCGGAATAGAGCTCAGGCGGCCCGAGCCGCGAGCTGACCGCACGCAGCGTCGATGTCGCGCCCGCGTGTAAGGCGTACGGTGGCCTCGATACCACGCTCTTCAAGTGCGCCCTTGAACGCGGCAATGGACTCACGACCCGAGCCGTTGTACGTCGAATCGGTGGGATTGAACGGAATGAGGTTCACCTTGAACATGCGAGGTGGCTCGTCGGGACGGCGTGGCGAGAGCAGCTTCGCCAGCGCAAGCGCCTGCTCGTAGCGGTCGTTGACACCGGCGAGCATGACGTACTCGACGAAGACACGGCGGCGCTTGCGGGAGTAGAAGGCGCGGCACGCGTCGATGACGTCGGCGAGGGGGTAGCGGTCGTTGATAGGCATCAGCTCCGAGCGGAGCGTTTCGTCGGCCGCGTGGAGCGAGAGAGCGAGGCGCAAGGGCATGTCGCACCCGGCGAGTCGTTCGATGCCGGGGATCCAGCCGACGGTGGAGATGGCGGTGCGGCGGTGGGTGATGCCGATGTCGGGGAGCCTCTCACAGGCGGCAAGCACGTGGTCGAGATTGAGCATGGGCTCGCCCATGCCCATGAAGACGCAATGGTCGACAGGTTCGATGCGGCGGTAGTGAAGCGCCTGGTCGAGGATCTCCGACGCGGTGAGGTTGCGCGCGAATTTCATGCGCCCGGTGGCGCAGAAGGTGCAGGTGAGGGGGCAGCCGGACTGCGAGGAGACGCAAATCGAGCGGCGAGAATCGCGATAGCGCATGAGAACCGCCTCGATAGGGCGACCGTCGTGTGTGGTGAGTAGCGCCTTGACAGTGCCGTCGGAGGCGGTGCGCTGATCGCGCAGCTCAAGGCTTGAAAAGGGGACCTCTCGAGCCAGCCGCTCGCGCAGTGCGGCAGGGAGGTTGGTCATCTGCTCATAGGAGGGGGCGCCCTTGGCGGCCCACTCCCACACTTGACGGGCGCGGAATGTCGGCTCGCCGGCGGCGGCGAGGGTGGTGTCGAGCAGGGAGAGGTCCACCCCCTTATGGTTGCACCCAGTGCGCCTCGCCAAGTATCTCGCCCACGCAGGGGTCGCCTCGCGCCGCGCCGCCGAGACGATCGTGCGTGAGGGGAGGGTGAGCGTGGCGGGGCAGATCGTGAGGGACCCGGCGTGCGATGTGGACGAGGGGAGCGGCGTGGCGGTTGACGGGAAGACCCTCGGGGGGGTGGAGCGCCGCGTGCTCTACGCCGTGAACAAGCCGATCGGGGTGGTGAGCACGGCCCGCGATACGCACGGCCGCCCGACCGTGGTGTCGCTCGTAGAGGATGAGCCGGGGCGGTTGTACCCGGTGGGGCGTCTCGACGTGGACTCGAGCGGGCTGATCCTGTTGACCAACGACGGGGAGCTCGCCCACCGCCTCACGCATCCGAGCTTTGAAGTGGAGAAGACCTACAGGGCACGCCTCGGGGGTGGGACGGTGGGGGATGAGGCGTTGCGCAGGTTGTGCGAGGGGGTGAGGCTCGAGGATGGGATGACCGCGCCCGCCCGTGTGCGACGGGTGGGCAGCGGGATTGTGGAGATCAAGATTCACGAGGGGCGCAACCGTCAGGTGCGGCGTATGTGCGAGGCGGTGGGGCATCCGGTGCGGGAGCTCGAGCGGGTGGCGTTCGGTCCGCTGAAGCTCGGAGGGCTGGCGATCGGGGGGTATCGGCGGCTTGGTGAGGGTGAGGTGGAGCGGCTACGCCGCGCATCTGCCTAGAATCGCGGCGAATGGAGCAACGTTTGCACGCCCTCCGGGGCGCGATCTCGGTGGAACGAGACGACGCGGAGGAGATCCTCGACGCGACGACCGAGCTGATGCGGGAGATCATGGACCGCAACGCGCTCTCGCCGCAGCAGGTTGTGAGCTGCATCTTCACGGTGACCGACGACCTGAAGGCGGAGTTTCCGGCGGTGGCTGCCAGGGCGCTGGGCTTTGAGCGGGTGCCGCTGCTGTGCGCACGGGAGATCCCGGTGCCGGGATCTTTACCGAGGGTGATCAGGGTCTTGATTCACTACTACGCAGATGGGGAACATCAGGCCAAGCATGTCTATCTTCGCGAGGCGGCGACTCTGCGCGAAGACCTGCAGGCGGCGCAATAAGAGCCACGGGATCGCATGAGCCTGTGGCAAGGAAAGGGAGAGCTATGAGCGTTGTGCTCTCGATGTGGAGGACCTTGAAGGTCATGGCATGCGCCTACACGGTGCTCGCCCTTGCAGCTGGCGCAGCTCAAGGCGTCGAGCCTCATCCGCATGTGGGCAAGCTGCCCGGGTATCAGGTGA
>JBOGYB010000042.1:0-8137 GCA_050696555.1 Solirubrobacteraceae bacterium
GGGTACCCCCGCCCAACGGCGCCGACGGCGAGGGGATGGTCGTCGATCCGCCCGACCCACCACAGCCCACGAGCGCGATGCAGAGCGCCGATGTCAGGGCCGCGCTAGGGAGTGCTCGTCTTGTCTTGATCGTATGAGGCAATGTCGAAGTCTCCGTTCCCGCGGCCGGGAGAGCGGCAGGTGCGCCACCCTCCCGGCCTGCGCGAGTGCGGTCTACGGCCCTACCAGCGGCAGGTTGAGTTCGGAGTGTGTCGTGTCGGTGAGCGTCTCCAGCACGGGAAATATTTCAATCGACATTTCCGCGGCTTTGAACGTGCCGCCGGTGCTGATCGCGGTGGTCGCTCCGGTGTAGATGACTCCGTTTGAGGGGAACCCGTTGTTCCACCCACCCGTGAGCGCCACCGGACTCGTGTTGGACTCCGGCGAGTTACCGGTCACAGTGATGGTGAAACCACCTGTCGGGATATTGACGGTCGCTGTCGACTGCCCGTACTGGACGGCGATCGTCCACGTGCCGCTGGTCGTGATCGTGGCGTTTTCTTTGCCTTCGTAGAGGCATTCGGAGAACGACGGCCGCGTCGTGTAGGTCATCGTGATCGGACCCGACGCGTTGTGGTTGGTCATCGGCACCGAGAACGTGCCACCGCTCAGTTTGCATGTGAACGGAATCAGCCCCGCCCACTTGACCGTTACCGGGGTCGAGCTCGCCGTGATCACGTCTTTGGCGCGCTGCACCGTCGTCGAGAAGGCTCCGAGCGCCGATGCGCACACCAGCAGCGACAGCGCCGCGATCACCGCGGCGATGGCGCCGGGGCGAGCCCTACGCAGGTGTCTATGCATTGTTGTAGCTCCTTTTTGTCGTTGTCACGCGCCCTCGCGCGCGCTGAGGACCGGCGCCGGGCTCTCCCGGCTCCGGGTCAGATTCAGGCGCTCGGCTGGGTGGCGCCGCCTCAACCGAGCGTCCATTCGTCAGGGATCTGGCGATCGCCTCTCCAAGCCCGGTGAGACGCCAGGTGTTGGGTTCGCCACTCAAGCGGACTCCTGCCTTGTCGTTGACGAGCACACCGGCCCGCTGCAGCCGCATCAGCAGCTTCGAGGCCTGCCCCTGATCGTGGATCCCGGCGGCGTCGGCGACCGCGCGGTTGGAGCTGCCCGGCGCGTCGGCGAGGGCCGCGATCACCGACACGGTACGCTGCGTCAGGCGCAGACCGAGATGCCTGAGCGGGTTCTCGATCGTGGCGACGCGCCGACCCCGGGCCCGGGGCGCAGGTCTTGCCAGCTCAGCGCGCGCGGCCGCGTCACCCCGGTAGGGCAGCACGATCGTGCTCATCAGGGGGCTCGTCAGCTCGGTCAGGCGCGCGCGGCCATCGTCCTGCTCTGAGATCCGGCGGTGCAGTATCGCGAGCACACCCCCGACGATTCCCTCTGCGACTATCGCCCCCTGCGAGCCCCGCGCGGGCCCGTCTTCGCCGCGGGCACCGTCACCCACGACCTCGACGAGCACGCTCAGCAACTGCGCGCGCTGCGCAGCCGCCGTCGGACCGGCGAGCGGCCACTGCACCACAAGCAAATTGGCAAGGTCGGCACGCTCGTCGAACAGCAACAGCAGCTCGCCCAACGCCGCGCGGATACGCCCCCGCCAGCTCGCGCCGGCGGCCTCGTAGGCCGGTAGCACACGCTCGCGCACCTCCTGCAGCGAGTAGCGCAACACGGCGAGCAGGCAGTCGTGGATGTCCGAGAACCCCTCGTAGAACGTACGACGCGATACGCCCGCTCGCTCGACCACCTTGGCGACACTGAGGTTGGCCGCGCCCTCGTCGCAGGCGACTTGTTCCGCTGCAATCAGCATGCGCGAGCGCTGGATCGCTGCGAGGGGGCTCTGGTTCGCACCGCCGGCGCCGGCGGTCGTCATTTCCCGCGTGTGCGCCTGTGCTTATGCTTGTGTTTCTTGACCTTGGGACAGCCGACGGTGGCGATGCGCGTGTTTTGCGTGAACACCGCCCCGTCCTGGGCGACCATCCGCGTGGGCATGATCAGCTTCGCTTTGCACACCCCGCCGGGAGCAGCGAGCGCCGAGAACGGGCCCTGGGGCAAGTCCATTTCAAACGTGCCGACAGGTGCGTCGGGGACCGAGCGGAAGGTCGTGCTCGTCTGCCCGTTTTTGGCGATGAACGTTTCCCCGCGCAACTCTATGGTGATGCCGCCGCCCTGGAGCACAGCCACCAGGTCGGGGAATTTGACCGCGGCGTGCGAGACGAAGTACACCGGCCCGCTCAGCGGCGTCGACAGGATCGGCGTGGTGGTAGTCGCCGTGCCGATCTTCGACGCCGGCGGACAACGGCCCGCGTTGACGTCGAACACCTTATCCGGACACGCCTGCTGGATCGCTTTCAGGTTCGACGGAAGCTGCCGCGGCAGATCGACCTTGACGTAGCGGATGTTTGTTTGGCTGCCGAACGGAGCGTTCGGGTAGGCGAGCTTGACGTGCAGGCTGGCGCCGTTCTTGCGGGAGGTCTTGCCGTTGGTGGAGACCTTGAAGGACGGTTTGAACGCGAGGTTGCCGCAGTTGGCGACCTGGAACTGCGGGGTCGTAAACGACAAGGACGCCCCCGGTTGAGTCGCGTAGCCGATCGTGCCGTTCAGCGTCGTCGGCGCGCCCAGCGGGGAGCCCGTGATGGTGCCGTGGAAGCCGAGCTTTGAGCAGTTGGTGGGGTTGAAGGCGAAGCCCGATCGGTCTAGTCGCACGTCCACGCGCCGCAGGCGTAGGGGTATCCCGTGGATGATCGTCGGGAAGGGGTCTGAGACGTCGGTGACCTGGTCTGTGATCGGGTCGATCCTGATCGACTGGCGCACCACCACGGTCCCGAAGTCGAACGGGCCGGCGACGGCGGGGTCGACTACCGCGAGACCGTAGGGACCACCGTTATACGGGCCGGTGAGATACGCCTTGCCGGAGACGAACAGCGGGTTGGGGCCGGGGCCCACGCCCGTGAGCACACTGCCCACCCGCGTGCTTTCAGGGCAGGTAGCGGCTGCCGCGTCCGCGTTGGAGCATAGGGGAACATTCGTGAGGTTTGCCAACAGTCCCGGCGGCAACGTGACGGTCAATCCCGCGAGTTCCTGATCCTTATCGGAGCGCGAGAACGACACTACGAACGGTGTGTAAGCACCTGCTTGCAGGTTCAGGCTGCTCGCGGTGAACGATGGGGAGAACCCTCCCGGGCACGCTTCGTCGATCACGAAACTGTCAAACGGTGTCGCGGACAGCTCTTCGCCTTCGAACGAGTACGGGAACAGTTCGGTGTTGACCGTGAACGATCCGCACTGCTCCGGAGTGGCAAGCTCCGCGCGGGGCCCGCCGAAGAAGTGCAGTTGCAGGTCGCTGAACGGCAGGTTCGGGTTTTCGTCGAACACCGCTGTCAGGCGACCGGTGTGGGGGTCTGTTTCGAACTCCCCCGCGATCTTGATCAGCACACCCGTGATCGGATCGTTCACCACGACATAAGCCGCAAGCGTCGTGCCGAACGGGTTTTCGTCCTGGCGCGCGAGGAACAATTCGCCGTGCAGTTCGTGCGCTATCAACGGCGTTTCAAGCGTAAGCGAGCCGATCTTCGACGCTTCCGGGCACTGCGGCGGCGCGGGACTGAAGTTGCGGGGCGTGCCGCCGAGCCAGCCGATCTGCGCCTCACTGCAGGCCTGCAGGCCATCGCCGGCGGAGGGGTCCACCGTGAACCCTTCGGGCAGCTTCACCACAGCCTTCTTCAACGTCGGTGTCGCAGGAGCACCGACGATCTCCGATTGCGGCAGTTTGATCTCGAAGTTCATGCCCGACGGCGTGTCCGATTCGTGAGTCGTCGGTTGCGCTTTTATTTCCGCGGGGAACTGCAGCGAGTTACAGCCAGTCACCGGTGGCGATTCAGAAGTCGAAGACACCCATTTCGGATCGGAGAAGTCGGGACTACCGTCCGAGTTCAGCCGTCCCGGGTTCTGCCACGAATCCATGTAGACCCTCGCGGCCAAATTAGCGGAGCAGTCCGTCGGGTTGGTGAAGAACGGCACCGGTGCGATCACACTCGCGACCTTGCCTTCCCGCAACGCCAGTTCTTGCTGCTTGCCCGCGGGATCACCATAGAACGTCACCACAATATGTGTCAAATCGATCGACGGTATTTCAGAGTTCATTGCCTGCAGCACGTAACCCACCGAGGTAGGGACGACACGCACATAGAACACATGCGACACGCCCAACACGTCGACAAAACCGAACTCCGCCGGCACACCCCGCTCAGGCACCACATTATAGATCGGAGAATCAGCCGACGTGGTACCAGCCGGCAACGTCCTAATATGCCCGAGGACGGTATCAGCCGGGCATTTACTGCTCGCCGAGAGCGTTATCAAAGGACACTGAGGTGTCGCCAGCGTGCTGCCAACGAACCCGAGCGGCAGATCGACCACGACATCCCTCAGGTCCTGTACGCTCGTGTCCACTTCAGTTCCCTGCGGGCCATTCTTGCGTACCGCGTTGTCAAGTCCGATCGTGGTCGTCATCTCATACGGGTGATCGCCCGCCTGCGTATCGGCCCTGCCGTCAGCACCACCGATATAAACGTTGAAGTTCGACGCGTCAAATGGCGCAGGCGCTGAGGAGAGCTTGTTCTGCTTCTTGACCGTCGCTTCCTCGCCACCACCACCGGACACGCTCGCTTCGTTGACAAGGACTTCCGGCGCACCGGGTTCGGGGGTGACCTGGATCTGCATCCGTATTGTTTCGTCCGGCTTGACGCTACCGATTTCTCCAAAAGCGCCCGTATTCGAGCAATGGATAGGCGTCATCGAACAGTACCCAAGCGCCTGCAAGAACGGAAAAGCGTCGTTTTCTCCGAAGGCGGGCCACGTCACTGCGACGCTCTGCACACTCGTACCTTCAGGTGGCGTATCCGAGAAAGAGAACGCACCCGCCGTGGATGCCGCGCCAGCATTGGTTATCGATACTTCGTATTCACTGGTCTGCCCCTCCGCGAAATTGGTCGGCATCGCAAAAGAATCGATCGTCCAACCTGACCCTGCACCGGCAGCCAATGCAGACCCCGCGCCAAACACAGCCACAACCACCAGCAAGACGGCGAGCGCCCCGAGCGGCAACCTCAAACGAGCAGCACCCATAGTCACTTACCCCCCCTAACCCTAACGGACCTGGACTTACCAGCCTTCCCAACCCCACCCTTCCTACGAGCCTTACCACCCTTATCCTTCACCTTTACGCAACGGCCCCGAACACGACGCCTGCCCTTGGCACACCTCGCAACCTGTTTCTTCTTAGCCTTGACAGTCCCCGGGGACGCTCCACTCACGTTGCCCTGACCGTCAAACGTCGCCGACGCTCCTACCTGCACGGGCGGAGTGCCCGCCGGGGTGCCATGACACGCTTCACCCAAACAAGCAGGCAACGGCGGTGGCGGCGGCGATATACATGGACTATCCGGCCTACAGATCCGCGCGTCATAATAATCAATCTGAGTATCCGTATCTTCAGGCAACAGTCGATCCGCCGTAACGAAGAACACGTTTGCACCAGTACCATCGCTACCGAGCAATTCGACAGTACTACTATCCGGATCACCAATGGCCGCTGTATCTTTACCGTCTGAGATCAGGTATACGTGGCCTTCGTGCCACTCATATACATTTTCTGCATAACCCGATTCAAGCTGTCCGGGAGCCACCGGAACGTCGTTGAGCGCGTGAGGAGTCAACGCAACCGGGCTTGTGAAAAAGATATACGAACCGTCATGAGACATGCTTGGGTCGGCCCGTGACGGACCCGCATTTACAGCACCCTTCCACGCAGGCACAATTTTCGCATCCCCGCTGCCAGCGTTACCGTCATCGTTGAGCCCATTCTCACCGACCGAGATGCGCACGAGTTGTCCGGTAAGCGCATCATAGCGGAATATCTGTAGCGCACCATCAGTACGAGTGGTATCGGATGTAAGATCGGCGTGGCTTTCAAAGACCAAGAACCGCCCATCGGAGGTTACATTCGCATTACATTCACTACCATTGTGGTTCCACTGCAAACTATCGATTTCAGGAAGGCTTGTAACGAACGAGATCCGACCACCAGCGTGGCATTCGTCGTGCTCGAACACGTACAGGTTATTTGCGCCGTCCTTCGCCGTTGTGCCCTGCGCGTTGGCCACCCCTGTTAGCACGCCCCTCGCGACGAAGTAGACGTGCGATCCATCTGCGCCGATCGCGACGACCCCCTGCACCCGCGACCCATGACCACTGCTATCCCCTGCGGAGACATCGATTACGTGACCTTCCCCGCCACAGTCCTGGGTGTGATACTCATAAAGGTTGCGTTCCGCACTGGCGTCGTCACTCAACTGCTGGTCGCTCGTGAAGAACGCCTTCGAACCGTCGTTCGAGGCCCCCGCAAACGACGCACCACGCCAATCTTCCCGGTCATTTACTTCTTTGACACACGGTTCTTCGCTGCACCCGGGGTACGGCGCGGCCGCAGAGAACGCCGACGGCTCAGAGATCGCCACAGTCCGGGACGCTCCGACCCGAGCAAAGACCTCACCTACCGGTACCGGCACACCAGCATTAGTCCCCGTGCCACCTTGCGGACACGCACTAGCCGTGAAATACACCGTTTCACCATCGGCCGACAACTCCCCGGGATTATTCCCAGTTTCGCTAGAACCCAATACCGTTTCGCACTTGCTGATCACATCGGTACTGCCCAGACCACCGCTGACACCCACCAACAATGGTGCCGTATTGTTTATGCCGGCAAGCTCATAAGTCGAAGTGCCGCCGCTTTCGTCAAATGGCCACGCGTGCGGCTCCTGGAAGATGACCCGCGAGAAATCCCTCGTCGCCCGCATGTTAGCCGCCCCGAACGTATTGCGCGGGGCCTGCGCGCCCGCGAACGGCGGTGTCGTAGGGCCGATATCCACGTGGGAGCCGTCCGGCTCGCGCACATAGAAATCGTCCTCCGACATCGGAGGCGTAGGCGAACTGGTCAACTCCATGCCAGTTTCGGCATTAGCGAGCCAACCGCTATTCACTTCAAAGCGCGTAGCGGAAGGAGCCAATGCAGTCGTTATCCAACCCCCACTCCCGCGCGAGAACAAGAATTGCTCGCCAGTGTTCTGGCGAGCACCGATGCATGATTCCGAGCCCGCGAAACACTGGACACTCGACAGCACCAAACGCGACCCATTTTCAGAGATATCGGGCAGTACCGTACGAAAACCAGCTCCGATCAGCGCACCGTTCTTGTGCGGCGGCGTCACCATCTCATAAGCCCGGTTGTCGGGCAGGCCTTCGCCGCCACGGGTGTCATAGACGAAGACGTGATCGGCACCAATGGTCGTGCCGGCTTCGTTGGCGGCGACGACACGCCAGTAATACGTGTGGTTTTCCAGCAGTTCGGTGAGGTGCACCGGCCCAACATTCACCAGACCAGCTCCGGCAAGGATTTCTTTTTCGCCGACGCTCGTCCCGTGCGTGCCTTCCGGTTGGTCGGACCTGTACGGGCTCGTGTCGTATTCAAAATGGTATGTCGTGTTCAGCGATCCCGGGTCGATCTTCACGTTCAGATCCGCGGTAGAATCCGTAATGTTCGTAGCGCTCGCCGCTTCGATCTTTGGCAGCGGTGGCAGTTCAAGTGCAACATCCGCACCGTAGTTCGCACCGTTCGCGTTCGCCGCCCTCAAACGGAAATGGTAGGTCCCACCTGGTGCCAGATCGGTGACCTGCGCGCTAACTTCGGTTTCCCCACTCACTGGAATCGAAGCCGCGGCAGGAACGCACGGTACTGTCGCGCCCGCGGCGTACGGATCGCTCGCCGAGGGTTTATAGTGCGCCGCATCGACGTATTCAAACCCGCATTCGGTCAGCGCGACTTCGTCTGGTTTGACCTTCCCCTCGAGCGTCGCTGCGCCTTTAGGGTCGATACTGCCGACTGGTTCGGTAGTGACGTCGGGTACTAGGACCGTTTCGCCGAACAACTGGACCTGTTCCCCGAAATTGCCCTGTGCCACATAAACTCGACCAGAAGCACTATTTACCACCAGGCCCGCGCCGTACCCCCCGTTGGCACCCGCGAGCGCACCAGACC
>JBOGYB010000043.1:0-8115 GCA_050696555.1 Solirubrobacteraceae bacterium
CCGCTACAGCGAAACGACATTGACCGAATACAAGGATACAGACGCCACCATCACCCACGAATACTGGGTCACCGCTGTCAGCTCGAACCTGACCGAGTCCGCGTTCTTGGGGCCGGTGACGGGATGAGGCGCGTCCGCGACGAGCGGGGGTTCACGCTGATCGAGCTCCTCGTGACCATGGCGATCACCACCGTCGTCTTCGGGACAACACTCTCGGTCCTGGACGTCTTCCAGAACAATACCCGCTTCGACCAGTTGCGCAACGAAAACCAGGACACCGCCCGCTCAACCCTCGACCGGCTCTCCAGACAGTTGCGCAACATCGTCGCGCGCACGACCTCCAGCGGGACCGTGCCGGGGGCGCTCGAGCAAGCCGAAGAATACGCGATCACCTTTCAGACGATCGACACCACAAAAGCCACAAGCGGCGCCAACGCGGTCAATGCGATGAGGGTGTGCTACTGCCTGAATGACTCCACCCCCAGCAACGAGATCCTCTGGGAAGAGGTTCGACGCTGGGAAACAGCCGAAGCGCCGGATCCCCCCAGCTCGACGGCCTGCCCCGACCAGACCAGCGGCGACTGGAACACGTTGACGCAGGTTATCCAGCACGTCACCAACCGCAACGGCGGTCACACAGACCGCCGCTTGTTCACCTACTCGGCGACAGAAACCCCCGAAATCCTCTCGGTCAACGCCGACCTGTTCATCAATATAAACCCAACACAGACAAGGCCGGGGGACAGCGAGCTCACCAGCGGTGTCTCGTTGCGCAACGCCAACCGCCGCCCCCTCGCGCAATTCACCGCGACCGAGGAAGGCAACTATCAGGTGCACCTCAACGCCTCAGCTTCATACGACCCGGACGGCCTGTCCCTCAGCTACAAATGGTGGGACAACGGCGAAGAACTTCTCACCACATCTCAGCAGTACGTCACGCCCGCACGGTCATTCAAAAGCAAACACGTGTTCAAGCTCGAAGTCACCAATCCCGGAGGCCTCTCCGCTCACACCGAAAAGGAACTGACGATCAAATGAGGAGCGCACGCAATGAGGAGGGGTTCGCGCTGGTGTCGGCCATCGTGCTGTTGACCGTGATCATGGGACTCGGCCTGGGGCTGCTGCTGTTCACAGACACCCAGCAGAAAGCGTCCGCCCGCGAGCAGGCGAGCGAGGCCGCCTTTAACGTCGCCGAGGCGGCGCTCAACGCCGAGGTCGGGCAGCTCTCGCGCAAATGGCCTCTCAACGAAACCGAAATGCCTCGCAAATGCGTCACGAGCACGAGTACCGAAACAAACGACTGCCCCAGTCCCACGGATGTGAAACTGGATCCCAACACGGGTTCCACGACGTGCTCCGGCACAGACGCATGGGGATCTTCGCTCAGCAACCAGTGGACCACGTATGTGCGGCGAGACATAGGTGAAAGCACACTTTTCAACTCCACGGCAGAGCAGCCGGAACCATCCTATGCCGCATCCGAAGGCGGGGCGCTGTGGGTCCGCTCCGTCGGCGTCGTCCAGTGCCATCCCGTGACTGTGGTCACGCTCGTCACACGACTGCGCGTGGCCCTGAACTTCCCCGAAGATGCGATCGTGGGCAACTGGTTCAAGACCACAGACAATGGCAAGAAGGTCATCGTCGACCGCAAGGGCAAAGCAGCCGAAGCCGCACAGGTCGGCATGCGCTGCGAACCACCGCGGTCGCGGGCCTCGGGGACATGCGAAGAATACGAAGCTTCCAAGGAACAGGTTTCCCCGCCGATCACCGAACATCCTGTAACCTCGGCAATTACGCTGACCGCCAGCCAGCTAGCGACCCTCAAGTCAGAAGCGCAGGCACACGCCACCTTCTACTCCGCCACCTCTCCCTACCACTGCCCGTCGAGCATGACCGAACTGGAAGGGGTGACGCTGTCGAGCAGCACCAGAGCGCCCGTATATGTCGAAGGCTGCGGCGCACTCAACGTCAAAGCCAACGGGACTGCGAACACTGAAGCCAATCCCGGGTTCCTCGTCATCGCCAACGGCACGCTCGAAATAAGCGGCACCGCCACCTACTACGGCATTATCTATGCCGCCAATCTCCAGAAAAGCACAGAAGCAGTGGTCAAGCTGCAGGGCAAAGGAAATGTCATCGGGGGCATCATCGTCGACAGCACGGGCGGCATAGAATTCGGCTCCAGCGGCGAGAACCTGGAATTCGACTCGCTTGCGACCCACAACCTCACGATCTCCGTCGGAGCCGCATCGACGCGCAACAGTTTCAGGATCCTCCCCGCCGGTCAGTGATCGTCTGACCATTCCGCCCATCCAACCGCTACGTCATGTAGTTTCAACATGTGGCGAAAACACAAGGCAAGGTGGACGCCCCCGACCCCGATCTGCTCGCGGCCGTAGTGCTGCACACGCTCGTGAGCAACGGCCGCGACGGCCTGACTGTCGCGCAGGTTGCCCTCGCCTGCGATCGCAGTCCCAACCACCCGCACGAAGAGCGCGAAATCGAAATAGCGCTCGCGATCCTGCTGGACGACGGCCTCGCGATGCGCGCCCAGGACCTCTACCGACCCACCCGTCCGGCGATCCGCGCAGCCGAACTGAGCTTCTGAGCGCTACTCCACCCCTTCGAGCAGGGCGGTGGGACGCATCCCCAAGGCCCGCGCGAGCTTCAGCACCGTGCGCAGATTAGGCCCCCTCCCTCCACGCTCATACACGCTGATCGCCGCCCTATCCACCTCCGCCTCATAACCAAGCGTTTCCTGAGAGAGGCCGGCTTGGATACGCGCGGCACGGAGGTTCACCCCCAAGCGAGCCGCAGGCTCCTCGGAGACGCCCTCGTAGGAGGGTCGCTCGAACCGTCTCGTCCCCTCCCCCACCCCCTTGAGCAGGTCAGAGGGCGTGACATCGAGTGCGCGTCCCACACGCACGAGCGTCGAGAGATCTGGACAACGCTCGGCCCGCTCGAGGAAACTGATAGCCGCGCGGTCGAGTTGCGTAGCCTCCGACAGCGCCACTTGGGAGAGACCGGCGGCCGCTCGCGCCGCACGCATCCTCTCGCCGAAGGCACGCACCTGCTCGTCGATCTGAGGGTCCTTGGTGTGCCGCACGAGCGCATCTTCCCTACTCGCCTACAGAAACACCACGGCAAAAACACAACCGACCTCGCACCACCCTTCAAGACCGACTGAGAGGCGCTTCGCCACGCCGCAAAACGCCACACCCCACACCTGCGCCACGCGGCACGATGCTAAGTTCCCGGGGTGATTTGGGATGTTCGATGACACACTTGACGATGCGGTCACCCACGAGCGCATCGCCAAGGCAGACCGCCTGCGTGCACAGGGCATCGAGCCCTTCCCGCACATCCGCACGGATGAGCGCACGGAGATCTCCCAACTACACGCCGCACACGATCCAACCGAGCTGAAGGCGGGGGAGCACCCCCATTTGCGGTACCGCATTGCCGGGCGCCTCATCTCTAGACGCGGGCACGGCAAGACGACGTTCATGGACCTGCGCGACTTCTCATCGCAGATCCAGCTGTGCGTGCGCGAGGACACGCTCGGAGAGGACGCCTACGCGCGCATGCTCGACCTGGATATCGGCGACATCGTCGAAGCCAGAGGGTGCATCTACGTAACCCAACGCGGACAGCTCGCACTCAGTGTGCACGAGGGCACCCTCCTCACCAAGGCCCTACGCCCCCCTCCCGCCAAGTACCACGGCCTTGGCGACACCGGCACGCGCTACCGCTACCGCGAGCTCGACCTGCTCGCCAACGAGACCACCCGCGAGCTGTTCGTCACGCGGGCACACACTATCGATGCGCTACGTGCATTCCTGGGAGAGAAGGGCTTCATCGAGGTGGAAACACCCGTCCTGCAGGCGCTTGCGGGCGGCGCATCGGCACGACCGTTTCTCACTCACCACAACGCCCTCGACCAAGAGATGTCGCTGCGCATCTCAGTGGAGCTCTACCTCAACCGCTGTCTCATCGGGGGCCTCGAGAACGTGTACGACCTCGGCAAGTGCTTCCGCAACGAGGGCATCTCCTACCGCCACTCACCCGAGTTCACGATGCTGGAGTGGTTGATGGCATATGCCGATCACACCGACGTCGCGCGCTTCACCGAAGAGATGGTGGCGTATGTGGCCCAGCGGGTACTTGGCGCCACCACGATCGAACGGGGGGGCGAGCAGATCGACCTTGCAAAGCCGTGGCGCACCACCACCATGCAGGCGGAGATATCGCGAGTCACCGGTGTCGACTTCCTGGAGGCCGACCGCGACGAGCTTGCGAAGCTGCTCGACGACCGCGTCCACCCGGACGCAACCTGGGCCCAAGTGGTGCAAGCGGTGTACTCCAAGCTTGTCGAGCCCACCCTCAACCAGCCCACGATGGTGTACGACTTTCCACTGGACTCCTTCCCCATCACCAAGGCCCACGCGGAGATACCGCGCGTCGCCGAGCACTTCGACGCGGTCATCGGCGGAATCGAGCTCGTGAGCGGCGACTCCGAGGTCACCGACCCCATCGAGCAGTGGGAGCGATTCGTCGCGCAGCGCAAGGAGCGCCGTGCGGATGACGACGATGCTCCCCACCCCCACGACGAGGAGTACGTGCGGGCGCTGGAGTACGGTCTCGCTCCCTCCGCGAGCGGGGGCATGGGGGTCGATCGCTTGCTGATGCTCCTCACCGGCCACGACACCCTGCGTGAGGTCGCCCCCTTCCCCGTCATGCGCGAGCTGCGCGCCTCCCCCGCCGATCCCAACTAGGCAACGGCCCCCGGAAAGCTATAGTCGCCTCAGGCCTGAGCGATGACCAACGGGGAGCAAAACTTCGAGGAGCTGCACTTCGCGCCCGCACCCGCGCTCGACGGGGAGGTTCCCGGGCCGCGCTCGCGCGAGATGCTCTCCGAACAGGACCACCTGGAGTCGAGCGCCCGTTCCTACCCCCGCTCTATCCCCCTCGCGATCGAGGAAGGTCGCGGGGCGACGATGAAGGACGTCGACGGCAACACCTTCATCGACTTCTTCGGCGGCGCGGGAGTACTCAACGTGGGCCACTCCCATCCGGCGGTGATGGAGGCGGCAAGCGAGCAGCAACAAAAGCTCGTCCACGCGCTCGATTTCCCCACCCGACCAAAGCTGCGCTTGATGCGCAAGCTTCGCTCCCTGCTCCCCGGGGCCCTACGCGAGAGCGCGCGCTTCCACTTCGGGGGACCCACAGGATCGGACGCGATCGAGTCGGCGCTGAAGCTCACTCGCGCCCACACCGGCCGTGAGGCGGTGATCGCCTTCCAGGGCTCCTACCACGGCATGACCAAGGAAGCGCTGTCGCTCACCAGCGACACCTCCTTCGGCGGTCCGGCGAGCACACCGGTTCATTTCATGCCCTACCCCTACTGCTACCGCTGCCCACTCGGACTCAAGCCCGACTCGTGCGAGATGGCGTGTGCGAAACTGCTCGATACCTCCCTTTCAGACCCCCACACCGGCATCCCCAAGCCCGCGGCGGTGCTGATCGAGCCCATCCAAGGCGAGGGCGGGACGATCGTGCCCCCCGACGGCTACCTCACCGAGGTGCGGCGCATCACGCGCGAGCACGACGTTCCGCTCATATGCGACGAGATCCAATCTGGGTTCGCCCGCACAGGGAAGATGTTCGCCATCGAACACGACGGCGTAACCCCCGACGTGATGACCCTCTCCAAGGCGCTCGGGGGCATCGGGTACCCCCTCTCCTGCATCGCGTATGACTCAAATCTCGACACGTGGACCCAGGGCGCCCACATCGGCACGTTCCGTGGCCACCAGGTCGCGATGGCCGCGGGGGTGGCGGCGATCGAATTCATGCAGGAGGTAGATCTCGCAGGGCACGCCGCGGCGCTTGGTGAGCTCACGCTGGGGTTGCTTCGCGACGCCCAAAACACCCTCCCCTCTGTGGGTGACGTGCGCGGACGCGGGCTCATGATCGGCATCGAGTTGGTGAAGGACCGCGACACGAAGGACCCGTGGCCGGAGATGGCAGCGCAAATCCGCACGGAGTGCTTCCGCAAGGGGGTAATCATCGAGGTGGGAGGTCACTTCGGGAACGTCGCCCGCTTCCTCCCCCCACTGGTCATCACACGCGAGCTGCTGCTCACCGGCATTGAGATCTTCGTAAACGCCGTGCGCGCCTCAGAAGAGACCTTGGCGCGCCCCGCCGCGCTTGTCTGACGGCACTGGCCCTATCGCGACGCTGGCCTTAGCCCGCCTCAGGCTCCGCCGTAGCTCACCACAAGATCTGTGGCCACACCCAGAAGGAAGCCGGCCGAGAGCATGTAGAGGCCGAGTGTGCGGTGGTCGTAGCGGCGCATCCCGTTCCAGATCTCCCCGATCACGTAGAGCACAGCGCCGCCCGCAAGCGCGTAGAACAGGAGCTCCAGCGGAGCCGAGTCCACCTGGTAGCCCACAAGCGTTCCCAGGAACGTAGGCCCTCCCCCGACGAGACCGGCAAGCCCGAGCCACTTCCATGTGGGGCGCACGCTGCCGAGCGGCCCCACGATGCCAAAGCCCTCCGTTGCGTTATGCAGGCCGAAACCAATGATGAGCACCGTGGCGAGCCCGATGGCGCCTGTTTTCGCCGACACACCTATGGCGAGACCCTCGGCAAAGTTGTGAAGGCCGATGGCAATCGCGATCACCATGCCGGTATGCAAGGCGCGGCGGCGCGCCTCGTCCGCGGCTGTCGCCGACGGGGCGAGACCCGAGGGGGCCAAGGCGGCCTCTGTAGCGGCACCCCCGGCGATCGGCGGCGGAGACACGGCACGTCCGCGCAGACGGCGTTCGACCATCGATATGCCCGCCACTCCGGCTGTGAAGCCAACCGCAAGGAGCGCGAACAGGCCGAGCACGTGCCCAAAGCTGTCCTTATGGTCCTTGAAGGAGGAGAGCGCTTCGGAGATGATGTCCTGTCCGTTCGTGGTGACATCCATGAAGATGAACGCGAGGATCCCTACCGAGAACATCGCCAAGGCAACGCGCATACGGTCGTCGACGCGCTCCATGCGGCCAAGTGGCAGCCCGATATAGATCGTGAAACCCGCTATCGCTCCCAGCGCGGCGGTCTCGGCAAAGCTCATCGATCTCTCCAGTGTTCGGCAACCATTGTTAGGGCCCCCTACATTAGGGTCCCCTAATTTCTACCACAGCGGTCGGGATTGTGTCGGGGCGCGGAGAATCTCCCTGCACAGCGACGCTTTCACACCCCAAACCAGAGATTCTGTTTCTAGTTCTCTTCGAAAGCTACGTCCGAGGGGACGACCATCGCGATGCAGGAGCGCACCCGAGGGGCCATGCGACCAGGTCGCAAATGATGCGGCGGGTGGGAATCGAACCCACACGCCCTTGCGGACAATGCCTTTTGAGAGCATCGCGTCTACCGTTCCGCCACCGCCGCAACGATTTGAATATTACGCCGAACCGGCAAGCACGCCAGTGTCGGCGTCTGGGTCGAGCTGCTCGATCTCGATGTTCCAGCCCTGGGAGAAGCCGCGCATCGCGAAGGCGATGAGGAGGAGCTGGACGGGGATGATGGCGAGCGTCATCACGCCCAGCAGACCCGCGGGAAGGTTGGGTTCCGCAAAGCCCACCTTGTCGCGGGCGAACCAGCTGGGGGCGGCGACGACGGCGAACACGAGCATGAGCAGTGCGAGCGCGGCCGCCATCGGCAACACGCCGCGACTCCAGCGGGCGGCGAAGTACGCCATCAGCAGGTAGACGATCGCCCACGCGAGCAGGATGGGGATGTCGCCCGAGAGTGTTCCCCACCCGCCTATGGTCACGATCAGGATGAGTGCGGCGGAGGCGATGAGCAGCAATACGACGGTGAGACGGGTTGCCTGCACCACCGGCTTGCGCCGGTTTGGGTGCGTCACGATCACGCCTGGCTGCCTGGTGCTCCCTGGAGTGGTGGACATCGCACCTTGACCATACAATCTCAAGCGGTCCCTGTGGGGTCCCATGTTCTCGCGGACGTGGTGGAACTGGTAGACACGCTGGCCTTAGGAGCCAGTGGGCTTACGCCCTTGAGGGTTCAAGTCCCTCCGTCCGCATTTTCGAGGGGCCTGTGCTC
>JBOGYB010000044.1:0-8041 GCA_050696555.1 Solirubrobacteraceae bacterium
CCCGCTGGGCGCGCGAGATCCACGACGAAACGGTCCAGGGCCTCGGCGCGCTGCGCCTCGGCCTGGCCAACGCGCGCGACCTCGGCGACCCGACGGCCCTCAGCACCGCGGTCGATACGGTGCTGGAGGGACTTGGCGCCGAGATCGACGGACTGCGCCACCTCATCACCGAGCTTCGACCGGCGGCGCTGCACGAGCTCGGCATCGCACCCGCAATCCAAGCACTGGCAAGGCGCGCACAAGCAATTGACGGCCTCGAGATCGAGACCGAGATCGAGCTCGAAGGTGGCGAGGGAGAGCGACTGGACCCGGAGCTCGAGAGCACGATCTACCGTGTCGTTCAGGAGGCGCTCACCAACGTCTCCAAACACGCCAGAGCCACCCGTGCTGTGATCAGTGTGAGCGAGCGCAACGGAAACATCACCGCCACGGTCACCGACGACGGCCAAGGCTTGCCCGAGGACGGCGCCTCGCGCGTCCGCACCCCCGAGGACGAACTGAAGGGTGGCTTCGGTGTATCCGGCATGCGCGAACGCGCAGAGCTCGTCGGCGGCGAGCTGGAGCTTGTCCCCGCCCCCGGTCGAGGCACCACGATGCGTCTCAGTATCCCTCTCGCTGGACGCCCAGCCCGCGCTTGATCGCGCGTCGCGCAGAGAGGATCGCTGGTATCTGGTCCCCGTTCGAGGCGACCTCCCTCGCGTACGCGAAAGAAGAGTAGCCGCGCGTGAGTGCGCTTAGCGCTACTCCACCAGCCCGAGCTTGCGCGCGTAGGCAGTTATCTCCGACCGCGAGGAGAACCCGAGCTTCTCGATCGCTCGCGCCCTATATGTCTTCACGGTGCGCTCTGCAACATGTAGCTGCTCAGCTATCTCCGGATTGGTGAAGCCGTTGGCGATCAGCCGCACGACCTCCCGCTCCCGCTCGCTCAGCGCCACCCCCTCCTGCGCATCGCTCTCGCCGGTCACCATCAGCGCGCCGAGACGTGGGTGCAGGTAATTACGACCTTCGACAGCGAGACGGAACGCTTGCAGTAGCTCGGCCGGCTCGGCCTCCTTGAGCACATAGCTTCTCGCCCCCGCACGAAGCGCCTGACGCGCGTACTCGGGGTCCTCGCGCATCGTTAGGATCGCAACCGCACGGGGGGGGTGAGCCACAAAACATGTCGGCAGGGCCGCGAGGCTGGAGCCACCGGGCATCGTGAGGTCAAGCGTGAGCAGATCCGGCTTGAAGTCCCTCACCGCACGAATCGTGGAAGGAACGTCAGCTGCCTCCGCCACCACTCGGAACTCGCCAGTCTCGCGCTCTAGCACGGCGCGGATGCCGTCGCGCACGACCGTGTGGTCGTCGGCGATGATCACGTCGATGGGCCTGTCCGAACGGGGGGCTTCTGTGGCCATGCGCCGCTAACCGTACCGACTCCGCGGGCGGCAACGGCAGCCCTGGTCTGGCGCAGGCGACGCGCCTGCACCCAAGTCACTTGGGACGAGGGGCTTGGACAGCACCCTTGTCACTACATGGATCGGCACTTTTAGGACGACACGATCTGCACCTCCGGCTCTACAGACAAGCGGCCATCGGGGCACCATCATTACCCGAGTCGTCATGCAACACATGCCCCAAAAGAGCTGCCCGACCCGGGCCGTGGCCCTCTCGTCTTCTCCTGTGAAAGGTTGCAAGTGATGGTGGACATAGGTGTAGCGCTCACGTGGGTCGCCATATCGGGTGTCAGCCTGAAGTGGCTCGCGGTGCTCGGCCGGCGCTCGACCAGCGAGATACGCGAGCCCGAGCTTTACCAGCGGGAGGGAGAGCTCCTTCCCGAAGAGCTCTACCCGGTCGAGCTCACCCCCATTCTGCTTGGCGGCTTCCGGTGAGTGGCGCACCCGTCAGAAACGACGCGCCGCAGCGCCTCGAGCCGCACTTGTACCTTGTCGACGGGCCTGAGGCCAGTAGCGGGCGCGCTGACAGGCAGGAACGCGAGACCGCATGGGAAGGCACGCCGGCGGACCATCCCGCCCACGTCCTGGTAGCCGGGACCGACGCCGTCGTGCGTACGCGCATGCTCGAGGAGCTGCGCGACCTCCTGCCCGTAGGTACCCCCTTCGCGCAGGCAAGCGAAACCTGGGAGGTGATCGCGGGCGCTCCGGCCAGCAGCATGGTGGTACTGGCCGGCGACCTCAGCGACGTATCGAGCGGTGCGGTGATGCGCCTTCTCGCCCGTCGCTACCCCACTCTCCCGGTTCTCGCTGTTGCCGAGAAGACACCGGCGCACCCCGCGGCGGATGTCGACGTGGCCCACGCATAGAGCCCGAGGCGGGCACGATTCGGTCGAGATCGCGTCGCCGTGGGACCTGCCGTCGGGTGGCCACCCTAGAATCTCGGCCATTCGGCGACCGATCGTCGAGCCACCGCCAGCGTCGAGAGGCGTCCTTGCTTCCAAAGTCCCCCCGACTGCGGAGAATCCTTTTTGCTTACACGGTCAACGAACTAGGGACCTGGTTCGGGTATGTCGCGCTGGCCTTGGGCGTCTACGACCACACACACAGTGCGATCGCCACGGCCGGTTTGTTCGTCGCGCGTGGGTTCCTTCCGGCACTGCTGGCGCCAGTGCTCGTTGCGCGCACCGAGCGTTCCACACGCTCGGGGCGGCTTTCCTTGTTGTATGTGATCGAGGCAGTGCTCACGTTGGCGCTCGCGGCCCTGCTGTGGCATTTCTGGTTGGCCGGTGTCCTCGTGCTTGTCGCAGCCGACGGCATCGTGGCCGTGGCGGCCACGGCTTTGGTGCGTGCTTCGGCCTCGAGGGTGGCCGTCGAGGACGCCCTCGCAGAGGCTGGGCCGGGCCTGGACGCACAGGCAGTGAAAGCCACAACCGAGGCGGCGCAGCGCGAAGCGAGCGCCGCTCTGAATATGGCTTTCATGGGAGCGCTCGCGCTTGCTCCTGCCCTTGGTGGCGCCCTCGTCCACGCCGTGGGAGGTCCTACCGCGCTGCTCCTCGACGCGCTCACGTTCATGGTCTGCGCGGGACTGTTCCTGCGTTTGGGCACGCATGTCGAGGAGCTTGGGGGCGACTCCGTGCGCACCCGACTCTTCGCTGCTCTGCAGCACGTGCGCGAGGTCCCAGGCTTGCGAGCCCTGTTCGGTACCGAGGCCGTCGCGATAGTGGTGTTCGCTTCGGTGGAGCCGGTGGAGGTGCTCTACGCGAAGTCCACCTTGAACGCCGGCGATTTCGGCTTTGGACTGCTCGTGGCGGCGTGGGGTGCCGGTGCAGCGCTCGGTGCGATCGTCTTCGCCCGCTCGGTGCGCCGCCCGCTCGGGCCGATGCTCACAGGGGGCACGCTGCTCGTGGGACTTGCCTATCTGGGCTTCGCTGCCGCCCCCACGCTCGCGATCGCCTGTGCGGCGGCGATAGTGGGCGGGATCGGCAACGGCATCCAATGGCCCTCGCTCATAAGCGCGGTGCAGCAGCTCACCCCCTCTTCCCTTCATGGCCGCCTTATGAGCGCTGTAGGTTCACTCAACGCGCTCTGTCCCGCCATCGGTTTCGCGCTCGGTGGGACGATCGCCGCGCTGAGCTCCCCACGCGTGGCCATGACCTGCGCAGGAGCTGTCGCCAGCCTGTCAACGCTCGCCTTCATGCGTCTGCCGGTGCGAGGCTTGCTCTCCACCAGCGAGGACCAGCCGGCTGTCGCCAACGAGCCCAGCCTTGTGACATCGGGGACGCAATAGCGTGATGCGCCTTAAGTACGACGCTCTGTCGGCCGTTAAGGACTACAGGTCTATGCACATCACGGCAATGAACATCCTGCGGCGACGCAGCCATCTGCTCTACAACGCCTGCCAGGCGCTGCTCTTGGTCGGCTGCCTGGCTGCGGCAGCCCTAATGTCGCGCAGTGTCGACTGGAGCCCGCCCGAACTGTTCGCGCTACTGCTCGTCTTGAGCGTCATAGGAGAGCGCCTGGAGCTCACGGTCGGAAGCCAAAGCCTCTCGGCCGGGTTCGTTGCGCTCGTGCTTGCCATGACATTGCTTGGACCGGCCCCCGCCGTGGGGATTGCGCTCGTGGCGATTGCCGTGGACTCGGCTTCGCGCAGGCCAAGCCTCACCGTGTGTCTATCGAACGCTGCCACCTACGTCGCATTCGCTCTGCTCGGGGGAGTGCTGGTGAGACTGGCGCTCGGCAACGTCCACGACGGCAGTACCTCCATGCAGGCCACTACGCGCAGCGTCACCTTCGCCCTGATCGTGTTCGGCATCTTCGCCGTCACGAACATCTTCAACTTCGCGCTCATCGCGATCCAGAAGCGCGTGCTACAGGGCCGTGGTCTTCTCACCCAGGCCCGCACGCTGCTCGTGCCGATGCTCCCCGGCCAGTTCGCCGCGGCGGTTCTGGCCGCGATACTGGCGGTGGCATACACAAATCTCGGCTACCCGGCGCTTGTGGGTGTGGTCGCGGTGATACTCATATTCCAGTACCTCGCGCGGGCGTTGTTGCGCTCCGAGGACCGTGCAGAGCAGTTGGAGGCACGCTCGGTGCGCCTTGCCTCGATGCAGCTCGGTGTGCTCGTCACTCTCGTCGAGACGCTCGCTCTGAGAGACCGCATGACCGCGCGCCACGCCGCCGCGGTGGCCCGCTATTCGCGGGCTCTTGCTCGTGAGATGGGCTGCGACGAGGCCGACCAAGACCTTGCGCACACAGCTGGTCTGCTGCACGACATCGGCAAGTTCGCGCTCCCCGACCGCATCCTCCACGCCGAGATCCTCTCCGACGAGGACTGGGCGGTTGTGCGCCGCCACCCGCAGGAGGGCGCGACACTGGTGGGACGCCTCGACGGCTATGGTCCTGTGGCAGACGCGATCCTCTACCATCATGAGCACGTAGACGGCAGTGGCTACCCGGCCGGGTTGATCGGCAACGAGATCCCGCTCGCTTCGCGCATCCTCTCGGTGTGCAACGTCTACGACACGCTCACCGCTCGCGACTCTTACCGCTCGCCGATGACCCCCCAAGACGCGATCGCAGAGCTGCGCCGGGTAGCCGGACGTCAGCTCGACTCCGAGATCGTCGACACCTTCATCTCAATGCTGGAGCGCGACGGTCCGGTCACGTTCGCCCACGGTGACGACGCCGACTTCGAGGCGGAGCTCGCCTTCGAGCGCCGCGCTCGCGCGCTCGCCGAGCCAGCCGCGCGCTGACCCTTACAGCGCCAAGCCTAGATCTCAGACCGCCTGTCCCTGTGGAGCCTTGTTCCGAGGCACCTCTGTCGTTCCACCTTAACGACTCAAGGCGCCGCCTCAGTCGACGGCGCCTCAAGCGCTGAACCCCAAAACTGGGGGTGATTCCGAATCAGCCTTTCCAACCCATTACAAGCTCCTCTCGTCGCTCGGGCGGTCAACGACTCCGTGCGACGGCCTCCATCCTCAGCCAAGCACGATGAGCGTTGAGTAGGTTCGCTTAGCATAGTATAGATATTGGACGAATTGTCCACTTCGGCCAACTGGCTGCATGAGCGCTTGCAGCGAAGAGGTCCCCAGGCAGGCCTGCCGTACGTATCCGCTGCATTCAGGCGGTTTTTGCATCAGCCCTTGTGGCGTATGAGCGGCAAGAAACGTCTTGCGGACGGCGCTAGACGATCCAACTGGTCGGCTCATCCACAGGCAGCCTCCGGGTTTTTCCGCAATCGGAGCCGAGGCAAGCCGAGCCCCTGTTCACGACCTATTTCGGTCGCTATTCTCGTTCAAAGGTCCACAAAGCTGCAGGACGCTAATCCTGGGCGGTCAGAGTGCCGAAACCCCCTCATGCGGGGTGCCCTCACGACCGGCGGGCTCCCGGACAGCGCCACGAAGGCGAAACACGACCATCACAGAGGCCAAAATGCCCATCACACCTGACCCCACCCACGAGCACCAGCTCGTCTTCACGAGCTCACAGGCCGCGCGCTACCTCGGCGTCTCGCTCGCCACCGTGCGCCGCTGGACCGATGCGGGCTACCTCACCGGATACCGCACCCCGGGCGGACAGCGGCGCTTCTCGCGCGAGCAACTCGACGGGTTCATCAACTCATTGCAGCGCACGAGCGACGCCTCCGCGCGCCGCACCGAAGTCGCCTGATCAGCGCGCCAAGCGACCGAACTTGTCGCGCAGACGGCGGTAGAACGACGACCCGGGCAGCTGGGCGATGACGCCTGCGTCGTCGACGAAGCGCGCACCGATCGTCCCCCCAGGGGCAATCTCTCCGACCGGGCGCCCATCGACCGACACGTCGAGCGCCTCGCGCGAGCGGTTATGGATCTCGAGACGATCTCTCGGGGCCGCCACGAGCGTGCGCGCCGTCAGCGAGTGGGGTGCGATGAACGACACCACAAACCCCTCCACACCCCACGCCATCACAGGGCCACCGTTGGCGAGGTTGTAACCGGTGGACCCCGCGGGCGTCGCCACCACCAGGCCGTCGCAGCGAACGCTACCGAGCTCCTCGCCATCGAGCACATAGGCGATCTCGGCGACCCGCTCACCCACCTTACGGTGGATCGCCACGTCGTTGAATGCCCGCTCCGCTTCTTTGATGCTCCCGCCCCCCCCATCGAGCACGATCGCCGGCAGCCGCAGCAACTCGAAGTCGCCCTCGTAGGCACGTAGCACCCCGTCCGCCAGCTCCTCCGGCTCGATCGTCGCCAGGAAGCCGATGTCACCGAAGTTCACCGCGAACACCGGCACATCGGTACCGGCATAGCGGCGCAGCGCACGCAGAATCGTGCCGTCCCCGCCCAGCACCATGCAGAGATCCACAGCGGGATCGTTGGGCGCGTCCACAACCATCCCGGCGCGCGTCACGAGGCCGTGCTTGGCAGTCTCCGACGGCTCGAAGCGCAGAGTCACACCAGCCTTCACCGCAGCATCCACGAGCGTGTCGAGCGCGTGCGCTGTCTGAGTGGGGCGGCTGTGGGTGAGCACCGCCACCGCTTGCACGGTCTTCTTAGCCATATCGTGCGAGGGTGAAGCTGATCGGTCGGGTGCGGTACTCACGGCTCCACCTGCCTTGCCATCCGCTCCAGATCATCCTTACCGCGAGCACCACCCTCACAAGAAGCCTGGGCGAGCCACACGAACGACTCCAAGTTACCCTTCGGACCCGGCAACCCGGAAGAGCAGTAGCCGCGCACCGCCGCGCCAAGCTTAAGCGCGGTGGCTCCCACATCCACGAGCGCCGAGCGACGATCCTCCGCGGAGCGCACTACCCCACCCTTACCCACTCGCTCGCGCCCCACCTCGAACTGGGGCTTCACAAGCGCCAGCACGTCATACCCGTCGACCATGCACGACAGTACCGCTCCAAGCACCTTGCGCAGCGATATGAACGACACGTCCATCACCGCCAGATCGGGGGCGAAGGGCAGCGCATTGGGCGAGAGCGAACGGGCGTTGGTGCGCTCCAGCACCGTCACGCGCGGATCGTTGCGCAAGCCGTAGTCAAGGTCGCCGTACCCCACATCCACCGCCACCACCTCGGCAGCGCCGCCCTGCAGCAGACAGTCGGTGAAGCCACCGGTGGACGCCCCCACGTCGATTGCGCGACGGCCCTCCACGGCGACACCGAAGTGAGAGAGCGCGTTCGCCAGCTTCACACCTCCGCGCGAGACGAACCGGGGCGGCTCGCGCACGCTGAGCTCGGCGTCCACCGCCACCATTTCACCTGGCTTCTCCGCCCGCCGGCCGTCGATCCCGACGATCACCTCCCCCGCCATTACCGACGCGGCCGCGCGCGTCCGCGAGGGGAATAGACCGCGCTCGGCCAGCAGTGTGTCTAGGCGTTGCTTTGACATGAGCGTTGGCAAAACGGTAGACGCTGAAGGACTCCGCGGTTAGAAGTCGAAGGATTCCACCCCTTCGGAGAATGCAAGATGTCTGTGTGCGCACCATCACACAAACATGTGTTCCCCTGGTGCATTATTCCACTTGACCCGAAGTACAGCAGCATCCCTCCTCCCCGAAACGGCCCGCCTCCCCAGCGGGCCGTTTCTTTTCGTTCTGGCGGCGTCCCTCTCAGT
>JBOGYB010000045.1:0-7920 GCA_050696555.1 Solirubrobacteraceae bacterium
TGGCCGTGCTCATCGCGGACACCACGAGCCATGCTCAACTGGTCAGCTCGATTACCGCGCTGCCTTGGAAGCGACCTGTCCTGAGATCCTCGAGTGCGCTCGAGGCATCGGCGAGCGCATAGGAATGAACGTCTGTGTGGACGGGCACGCGGGGAGCGAGGTCCAGGAACTCGCGGGCGTCCCGTCGCGTGAGGTTCGCAACCGAGCGAACGGTGCGCTCTCCCCACAAGAGGTCGTAGGGGAAAGTGGGAATGTCAGACATATGAATCCGGCGCACACGACCGTGCCTCCCTTCGCCAAGGCACTCAACGCTGCTGGTATGAGCTCTCCGGCGGACGCGAAGATGATCGCCGCGTCGAGCTGCTCCGGCGGCCGGGTGAGCGAGTCGCCCGCCCACTCAGCACCGAGCTTCAGCGCGAACGCCTGCGTGGCCTCGTCACCGGGACGGGTGAACGCGAATACCTGTCGGCCCTGAAAGCGGGCTACCTGGGCGATGATGTGCGCGGAGGAGCCGAAGCCGTATAGGCCGATCCGCTGCGCCTCGCCGGTCATGCTCAGCGCCCGGTAGCCGATCAGTCCAGCGCACAGCAGCGGAGCCGCTTGGAGGTCTGAGAAGCCATCGGGCAGCGCGAAGCAGAAACGCTCGTCGGCGACGGTCAGCTCGGCGAAGCCACCGTCGATGTCTCGTCCGGTGAAGCGTGCGCGATCGCAGAGATTCTCCCGGCCGCTAAGGCAGTAGCGGCATTGGCCGCACGTCCATCCCAGCCACGGGATACCCACGCGCGTGCCGGGCTCAAGCGGCTCGCTCGCGTCGGTTTGCTTGCCGCGGGCGATCACCGTCCCGACGATCTGGTGGCCGGGAATGATCGGTGGCCGTGGGATCTCGACCTCCCCGTCGAGCAGGTGCAGGTCTGTGCGGCACACACCGCAGGCGTGGACCCGCACGAGGATCTCGCCCGCCTCGGGCTCTGGCTTGGCTAGCTCGACGGCTCGCATCACGCCTGGGCGCTCTATCCGTATCGCCCGCATCCCGCAGATCATGCCAGCCGCAGGCTTGGTGTTACCGATGCTCGGGTGAGCGTGAGATGAGGTGAACGTCCTCGACTCCCTCCAGGGAGAACCCCATCGCCGCGCCGTGGGAGACGTCGATCAGTAGTTGTGGGTGCTGCCAGCGCTTGTCCTGCTCATCGTCGATGTAGACGGGGGTGTCTCCGATGGTGCCGAGCAGCGTGTCTCCTGGGCTTGGTGGCAGCTCACCGGCGGGCAGGCAGATCGGGGAGCTGCCGTCACAGCAGCCCCCCGACTGGTGGATGACGAGCGGCCCGTAGCGCGCGGTGAGGCGCTCGAGCAGCTCCAGCACCGGCGGCGTGGCCCGCACCCTGTCGGGCGTCCGCGTCGACTCGCCGGTCATCCTGTGCGCTCTGCTTCGGCTCGTCTTTAGAGGTGTCCGGGTCTCAAAAGAAGCCGAGTGGTTTGGGGTCGTAGCTGACGAGCAGGCACTTGGTCTGCGTGTAGTGGTCGAGCATCATGCGGTGGTTCTCGCGGCCGACCCCGGAGGACTTGTAGCCGCCGAATGCCGCCCCGGCCGGGTAGAGGTGGTAGCAGTTGGTCCACACCCTGCCGGCCTGGATCGCGCGGCCCATGCGGAACGCGCGGCTGCCGTCGCGTGTCCAGACGCCGGCGCCGAGACCGTACATCGTGTCGTTGGCGATCTCCAATGCCTCGGCCTCGTCGCGGAAGGTGGTGACGGCGAGCACCGGGCCGAATATCTCCTCCTGGAAGACCCTCATCGAATTGTGGCCTCGAAGGACGGTCGGCTCGAAGTAGTAGCCGCCCGCCAAGTCGCCCTCCATCGTGGGTGCGTGGCCGCCGGTCAGCAGCTCGGCGCCCTCTTCCAGACCGATCTGGACGTAGCTTTCGATCTTCTCGAGCTGCGCCTGGGAGACCTGCGGGCCGATCTGTGTCGCGGGATCGAGCGGGTTGCCCTGGCGGATCGCGCGGATGCGCTCCAGGGCACGGCCCATGAACTCGTCGTAGATCGACTCCTGGATCAGCGCACGGGAGGGGCAGGTGCAGACCTCGCCCTTGTTGAACGCGTACAGCACGAGACCCTCGATCGCCTTGTCCAGCAGCTCGTCGTCGGCGTCGAGGATGTCCTCGAAGAAGATGTTCGGCGACTTGCCGCCCAGCTCGGTCGTGGAGGGGATCAGGTTCTGTGCGGCGTACTGCATGATCAGCCGTCCGGTGACGGTCTCGCCGGTGAACGCGATCTTCGCGATCCGCTTGCTGGAGCCGAGCGCACGGCCGATCTCGCCACCGGGCCCGTTGACGATGTTGAGCACGCCCGCAGGGACGATGTCCTGGATCACCTCAGCGAGCTTCAACAGCGACCACGGCGTGGGGCTCGCGGGCTTGATGACCGTGCAGTTGCCGCCGGCGAGCGCGGGCGCGAGCTTCCACGCGGCCATCAGCAGCGGAAAGTTGAACGGGATGATCTGCCCGACGACGCCCAGCGGCTCACGGTAGTGGTAGGCGTAAGTCTGGTCGTCGATCTCTGAGATCGCGCCTTCCTCGGCGCGCACGGCACCGGCGAAGTAGCGGAAGTGGTCGATCGCGAGTGGTAGATCGGCGCCCAGCGTCTCGCGCACGGGCTTGCCGTTCTCCCAGCTCTCGGCGATGGCCAGCATCTCCAGGTGTTCCTGCATCGCGTCGGCGATACCGTCCAGCACCGCGGCGCGCTCGGCGGGCGAGCGGTGAGCCCAACTGTCCTTCGCGGCGTGCGCCGCGTCGAGCGCGAGCTCAACGTCGGCGGGCGTGGAGTGCGCGACATCGCAGAACGCCTGTGCGGTGGCGGGCGTCAGGTTCTCGCGGTACTCACCGCCGCTCGGTGGCACCCACTCACCGCCGATGAAGTTGTCATAGCGGGACTTCACCTGGACGAGGCTTCCGGGCTGTCCGGGTGCGACATAGACGGTTGGGGTATCGACTGCGACGGCCATGTGAGTTCTCCTAAAGGTTGTTCTGGGTCGAGCCCGACGATCACATGACCGGGATGGCGGACCATCCGAAGAAGCATCGTGACCTGCTCCGTAGTCCTCCCGCACGCCTGCTCAGCAGAGCAAGAACCTCGGGCCTCTGTGCTCGCTCAGCCCGGACGGTTTCACCAAGGCAAGGGCCTGATGAATCCGTGTTCCTCCGCATCCCTGGCGCGGGGCACTGCCGATGCGACCCCCTGGCAGCGGCGCCTATCTTCATGCTCATGTTCAAGAGAATCGTTGTTGGATACGCGAGCGATGAAGCTGGACGGGACGCGCTTAGGCTCACCGCGAAGCTCGCGGCGCTGCTGGCAAGCGAGGTGACGATCGTCTACCCCTACAGCCCGCTGCTGTGCTCAGTGCCTGCCGATGCAGCTGAGGAGCGCATCCGTGAGAAGGTGCGGGCAGCCGTGCCCGATAGCGAGGGACTGGCCCAGGCGACTTATCATTGGAGCAGCTCGCCGTGGCCGATCCACGCCCTGCACAGCATGGCCAGCTATGAAGACGCCGAGCTCATCGTCATCGGCGCGGCGCGCGAGGGAATCGCCGGCCACCTGCACATCAGCCTCATCGAGCGAATGGTGCATGGTGCGCCCTGCGCAGTAGCCGTGGCGCCCGCCGGTTACGCCGAAGGCGAGCCTCCCAATCCCAGACGGATCGGTGTGGGTTTTGCTGACACCGATGAGGGCAAGGCAGCGCTGCGCCTGGGAGCCGAGATCGCCGAGCGCCTGGACGGTGAGCTCGAGGTGATCGCCGGGTCGGGCCTGGGCGCCAGCCTCACGGCATATGCCTTCGCTTCCGCCCTGCTGCCAGAAGTCGAAGATGAGCTCTACGCGGAGACCAAAGCCAAGCTCGAGCAGGCGATAGCTGAGCTCGCCCAAAGCGTCCCGGTTCAGATGAACGTGAAGCGTGGAGAACCAAGCCGGCTGCTGGCCGAGTGCTCTGAGCACATGGATCTGCTGTTGCTCGGCTCCCGCGCCTATGGCCCGCTGCGCCATGTCCTGCTCGGAAGCGTCTCGGCCACGGTGATCCGCGAGTCGCGCTGCCCGGTGCTGGTCATCCCGCGTGGGACAGTCGACAAAGCTGATAGTGCTCTCGGCGAGGCTGAGGCGGATGTCACACTCGGCACCTAGCCGAGTCGCCGTGCCCGACGGGGATCGCACGTCGGCTTCGATGTCCGGTGAGCCCAGTGCTGACGTCCTTGTGCCTCTCCTGCGGGCCCTTCTCACACCCGCGATGTATGACACGAATAGTCCGGTCGAGGTATGTGAGACTCACGCCTCGTGGGTGTTCCTCGCCGGTGATCTTGCCTACAAGGTCAAGAAGCCCGTCCAGCTCGCTTTTCTTGACTACAGCACGCTCGCCAGGAGGCACGCCGCGTGCCGTGAGGAGGTTCGAGTCAACCGAGAGCTCGCCCCCGACATCTATCTGGGGGTGAAGGCAATTGTTCAGGTGAGCGGTGGGTTTCGCTTTACCTCCGAGGATGCGCCCGAGGCTGTCGAGTATGCCGTCGTGATGCGCCGCTTCGATGAGACTCACACGCTGCAGGGCTCTATCGAGGCAGGGTCGCTCACCCGCGCTCAGATAGGAGAAGTGGCTCTATGCCTGGCCGACTTTCACGATCGCTCACCGGCGCTCGCCGCCGGTGGCGCAGCCCAGATGCTCGAGGCGTGGATGGCGAACATCGAGGAGATCGAACGTTTGCGGACTCCCCGCGAGTGGCGAGTCGCGGTGATGCGCGGGTTCGGCGAGGCGTTCGTGAAAGCTCACTCGACGGAGATCGAGCGGCGCGTGGAAGAAGGATGCGTGCGTGACGGGCACGGCGACCTGCGTTGCGAGCACGTGCTGCTTGGCCCTCCAGTCCGTGTCGTTGACCGGATCGAGTTCGATCCCGCGCTGCGCCATCTAGACGTCGCCTGCGACCTGGCTTTCCTGACGATGGACCTCGAAGCGCACCGCCGGCGCTGGGCCGCACAGGAGCTTGTGCGCGCCTACCGTGATGCAGGCGGCAGCCCCGGCAGCGAGCAGCTGCGCGACTTCTACGGGGCCTATTGGGCGCTGGTGCGTGCCAAGGTGGCACTGATCGCAGCCGCATCAGGAGTAGGCGCCTCGCCCCGCAGGGAACGGGCGCGGGCTGAGCGGTTGTGGAAGCTCGCCGAGCGGTTGTGCTGGCGGGCGCGCAGCCCTGTCGCGATCGTCGTGTGCGGAAGCGCTGGGAGCGGCAAGTCGACGCTCGCCGCCGAGCTTGCCCACCGCTCGGGCTTTCCGATCGTCTCCTCCGATGTGGTTCGTAAGCGCCACGCCGGGCTCGCGGCGGCCGAGCGTGCCCGGCCCGAGCACTACACCGAGAGCTTCACCCAGGCGACATACGAGCTGTTGACCCGCGACGCCCTTGCTCAGCTTGATCGTAGGGGCGCGGTGATCGTAGACGCGACCTGTCACACCAAGAGCGAGCGTGCCCAGCTATTTGAGAGCCTGGACCGGAGCGATGTGACCTTCCTGGTCGTTCGCTGTCAGGTGACGCTACAGACAGCGCTCGATCGTGCGAGCGCTCGGATGCGAAGTCCGGGGCGTATCTCAGACGCCACGCCTCAGATCGTCGCCGAGCAATTTCCCCTATTCCAGGCGCTGGGCAAGATCCCCGCGGGGAGCGTGTTCGAGCTGGATACCGAGCAAGACCTTGACGCGCAGGTGGCCGAGCTCGCGAGCGCGGTGGACAGAAGGATGCTCGAGGTCCGTGCTTTTCCTCAGCCGGCCCGAGACGTTTACCCGGTAGTTGAAGGACAAGCTGGCACCTAGCTTGAGTGCTATGGCTGCACATCTGCATTTGGCACCCAGCCCTGCCTCGAGATCGGCGTCGGTCCTCGCGGCGCCTGTCCCTATCCGGGTGTCCCTGGTCGAGGACCACGCGCTGATGCGCCACAGTCTGCGAGCGCTACTGAACGATGCGAAGGACTTGCAGGTGATCTCCGAAGGCGAAGACTTGGCCTCAGCGGTGCGCAACGTCCACGACGGTGAGCCGCATGTGCTCGTGCTCGACCTGAACTTGTCTGGTCGGTCAAGCATCGAGGCAGTCGGGGAGCTGCGAGAGCAGGCGCGGGGGACCGAGATCGTGATGGTCTCTATGGACGATAACCCTGTCCTGGTGCAGCGTGCCCTGGCGGCCGGCGCGCTCGGCTTCGTCCTGAAGGAACTCGCAGACGACGAGCTTGTACTGGCGGTGCAGGCTGCCGCGCGCGGCGAGCAGTACATCAGCCCTCGTGTGGCCCCACGGTTGGATGCTTTGCTGCGCTCGCTGACCGCCGATGTGTTGACGGCGCGCGAGGTTGAGGTTCTGCGTTTGATTGCGCTTGGCTGCACGAGCGTCGAAGTCGCCCGCAAGCTGGTGCTCTCCCCGCGCACGGTGGAGACCCACCGCGCTCATATCTTCACCAAGCTCGGTTTTGACAAGCGTGCCGAGCTGGTGCGCTACGCGCTACGACGCGAGCTGCTCAGAACCTGACTTAGACGTCTTGGCGCTTGCCGCATTGCGGTGGCGTGCGGGCAGGCAGACCTTGAGCAGAGTGCCCTGTTTGCCGGAGTCGACGGTGAGCGTGCCCTCGGCCAGGCTCACCCGCTCACGCATCCCCGAGAGACCGAAGCCGTCGCTGATGGACTCGGTGTCAAAGCCGCGGCCGTCATCTTGCACCTCGATCAGCAGTTGCCCGTCGGACTCGCTTGCCTTCACGCGCACCCGCTCAGCGTGAGCGTGCTTGGCGACGTTCGTGAGCGCCTCCTGAATCAGCCGGTAGACAGTGGTCTCGAGATCCTGATCGAGAGGGTTCTCCTTGCCGGGCAGCTCAAGCTCGCCGTCGATCCGCAGTCCGCTCTGCGCGCGGCTGCGGTCTAGGAGCGCCTCGATTGCGGTTCGCAGCCCGAGCTCGTCCAGTGCGGCGGGGCGCAGCTCGGTGATGATCGAGCGCAGGTTCTCGGCCTCTCTTTCGATGTGCTCTATCGCTTCGTCCATCGCGGCCTGAGCCTGTCCCAGATCGTTGCCTCGCCGAGCCGCGGAGAGCAGTAGTCGCAGTCCGCCGAGACCCTGCAGCGTCTCGTCGTGAAGCTCTCGCGCCCAACGCCTACGCTCGGCATCCGCGGCGGCGAGCGAGCTGCTCAGGCGGTCGGCCTGCACGCTCTGCGCGAGTGCCACGGCCGTCGCGGCGCTCGCCGCGAACGTGCGCAGCATCTGCTCGTCGTCCTCGCTGAACACGCTCCCTTCCTCGCCTCGATCGAATGCTGCCAGCACGCCCACCCCGTCGCCCCGGTAGAGCATCGGCACCAACAGAGCGGTGCGTGGGTCAGCCACGCCAAACTGCTTGGGCGCTATCCGCAAGCGTGCAGCTACGTCGGTGATCCGCTCGGGTCGGCCGCGCTCCAGGACCTGCCCGGACGTGGACTCGGCGATCGGCAGCCGCGTCCCGCGCATCTCCTGCGCGTGACCGGCGCTCGCCTGCACGACGAGCTCGTGGCCCTCGCGCAGCATGATCACGAGGCTGCGTGCGCCGACGAGCGCCCGCCCGCGCTTGACGATCAGCTCTAGCACGTGCTCGAGCGCGATCTCCCCGCCAATCGCGACCGCTACATCGCGGGTCGCCTCAAGACCACGGAACGCCTTCTCGAACTCCTTGCGGCGGTGCTCGCTGGTCTCATACAGCCGGGCGTTGTCGATCGCGGTCGCCGCCTGGGTTGCGACGGCAACGATGATCTGCTCGGCGCGCTGAGTGAACACGCCGACGTCGGGGTGGCCGAAGAACAGGCCGCCGATGACTTCGGCTGAGCGCGAGACGACCGGCACGGCCAAGTAGCTGCGTACCTGCAAGTGGCCCGCGGGCATGCCGTAGTGCGGAGG
>JBOGYB010000046.1:0-7904 GCA_050696555.1 Solirubrobacteraceae bacterium
TTCGTCAGCAGCACGTTCAGCATCTCTCCCCCAGCATAGGGTTCGGGTAGGCGACCGCGGCGAGCGCGAGGCCGTGCGCGGGGGCGGTGGGGCCGGCGTGCGAGCGTGGGCGGCCTTGCAACAACTCGGCGAACGCGTCGAGCTCCATTCGCCCGGCGGCGACCTCCAGCATCGTGCCGACGAGCACCCTGTTCATGTGACGCAAGAACGTGTTCGCCTCGATCCAGAACTCGAGGATGTCCCCGGATTCGCGCCATTCCGCCTTCAGCACACTACGTTCGAAGCTCTTGTGCTCTGTCTCGGTGGGGGTGAATGCGATGAAATCGTGCGTGCCTAAAAGCAGCGCCGCGCACCGCTCCAGCTGTGAGTGGTCCAGCGAGCGTGGCCACCAGAGCGCGCGTCTACGTTCGAAGACGTCGCGGGTGCGGCGCGCGAGCACGCGGTAGCAGTAGGTACGGCTTGTGGCATCGCGCCTCGCGTCGAACCCGTCGGCGGCGGGCTCGCACGCGAGCACCGAGATGTCTTGCGGTAGCAGTGCGTTCAACCGCAGAGGGTCGAGTGCCTCGTGACGGTAGCTTGCGACCTGACCCCACGCGTGCACCCCCCTGTCGGTACGTCCGGCAACGGTGAGCACCAGCGGCTCGCCATACGCGTCCTTCTCCCCGAGGACGGTGCGTAGCGCACGCTCCAGCTCGCCGCACACGGTACGCATGTCCGGCTGAGGAGCCCAGCCCATGAACTCCGTCCCGTCGTACTGCAAAGTGAGCTTTGAGACCACTTGTGCCCCACCGGGGTGCGCGACGCGCGGTGAGGTTAGACCAGCTCGAGGTAAACCATCTCGGTCGCGTCGGAACGACGCGGGCCGAGCTTGAGGATGCGCGTGTACCCACCGGGCCTGTCGGCATACCGGGGAGCGACCTCCTCGAAGAGCTTGTGCACGGCGAACTTGTCCTGTGAGAGCGCCGAGAGCGCCTGGCGCCGCGCGTGCAGGTCACCGCGCTTGGCGAGGGTGATCAGTTTCTCGATCTCGGGCTTCACGGCCTTCGCCTTGGCTTCGCTCGTCTTGATGCGCTCGTGCTCGAGCACCTCCTTGGTGAGGTTCATGAGCAGCGACTTGCGATGCGCGGTGTCGCGACTGAGCTTGTTGCGTGTCTTCTGGTGTCTCATGGCTGGTATTTGGCAAACGCGGCTTACAGTCCGCGACCGGTCAGTTTAGAGCGCCGGTCGCGGCTGCGGGCTCTCCCTCAGTCCTGGCGCAGGTGCAGCCCTCTCGCCTCGAGCGTTTCGATGACCTCGTCGATCGACTTCTTGCCGAAGTTGGGGATCGCGTTGAGCTCACCCTCGGACTTGGAGATGAGGTCGCCCACGGTCTGGATGCCGGCGCGCTTGAGGCAGTTGTAGGAGCGCACCCCGAGCTCGAGCTCCTCGATCAGGATGCTCCACTCCTCGCCCTGAAGCGCCGCGGGGGCACCAGAGGCGCCCACCGCGAGGCCGTGACCGTCGAGCTGACCGCCAGGTGCCGCGCGCAGCTCCTGGATGCGGTCGGCGTCGGTGAAGATCGCGAGCTGCGAGATGAGCAGCTCGGCCGCCTCGCGCAGAGCCGCCTGCGGCTCGATCGAGCCGTCTGTCTCGATGTCGAGCGTGAGCTTGTCGAAGTCGGTCTTCTGGCCGACACGGGCCTGCTCCACGGCGTAGGCCACACGACGCACGGGCGAGAAGATCGAGTCGATCGGAATCACCCCGATGGGCTGATCGGCCGACTTGTTCTCCTCGGCAGGACGGTAGCCGCGGCCCCGACCGATCGTCATGTAGAGCTCGAGCTTCGTCTTCTTCTCGAGCGTCGCGATGTGAACATCGGGGTTGAGGATCTCAACGCCCGCCGGCAGGTCAATGTCCTTGGCGGTGATCTCACCCGGGCCGGTCACCACGAGTGGTGCCTCGACCTCGGAGGCGTCGGAGTGCATGCGGCACACGATCCCCTTCAGGTTGAGCACGATGTCGGTGACGTCCTCCTTGACTCCCTGAACTGTGGAGAACTCATGCGCAACGCCCTCGATGCGCACACTGGTGACAGCGGCGCCTGCCAACGAGGAGAGCAATACGCGCCTCAGCGAGTTACCGAACGTGTAGCCGAATCCGCGGTCGAGCGGCTCGATGGTGAACGTGCCACGGTTCTGCTCCACGGACTCACTGGTGATCCGGGGGATTTGGAAGTCGAGCATCGGGGTCCTAACGTCGTGTTGGTCTCAAACCGGGCCCACTGAAGGCTCCGGCTCTGACGTGCCGTCACCCCATCGGGGACGCCGGCACGAGAAAAGCGACTACTTCGAGTACAGCTCGACGATGAGCTGCTCCTGCACCGGCGCCGCCACCTCGCGGCGCTCCGGCTTGCGCAGCACCTTGGCCGTGAGCGACTCGTGGTCGGCCTGGAGCCATGCGGGAATCTGTCCGGTGAGCTCGGTGGCGTCCCTCACCACCTGCATCGCCGGGGTGTCGGCTTTGATGGCGATCACATCGCCCGGGCGCACCTGATAGCTGGGGATGTCCACGCGGCGACCGTTCACAGTCCAGTGGCCATGGCAGATGAGCTGGCGGGCCTGGCGGCGCGAGGCGGCGAAGCCGAGGCGCACCATTACGTTATCGAGACGGCACTCCAGCAGTGCGAGCAGGTTCTCACCGGTGATGCCGGGCTGACGGGAGGCCTTCTCGTAGTAACCGTGGAACTGCTTCTCGAGGACACCGTAGTAGCGACGGGCCTTCTGCTTCTCGCGCAGCTGCAGACGGTACTCGCTCTGCTTTTGGCGGCCCCTGCCGTGCTCGCCTGGGGGATAGGCGCGCCGCTCGACACCGCACTTGTCGGTGAGGCAGCGCTCGCCCTTGAGGAACAGCTTCTGTCCCTCGCGACGGCACTGCTTACACTGGGGGCTTGTGTCTCTTGCCATTGACCTAGCTCTCTGCGACGAAGGTGGTTAGACGCGGCGTCGCTTACGGGGGCGACACCCGTTGTGGGCTTGCGGAGTAACGTCCTTCACGCCGGTCACCTCGAGACCAGCCGCCTGCAATGAGCGAATCGCCGTCTCGCGTCCCGAACCAGGACCCTTGACGTACACCTCGACCTTTTGCAGCCCCTGCTCCATCCCCTTGCGGGCGGCGGCATCGGCGGTGACCTGCGCCGCGAACGGCGTTGACTTGCGCGAGCCCTTGAAGCCCGCACCACCCGCCGACTCCCATGCGATGACGTTGCCCTGAGTGTCGGTGAGCGAGACGATCGTGTTGTTGAAGGACGTCTTGATGTGGGCTTGGCCGATAGGGACGTTCTTCTTCTGGCGGCGACGGCCGCGCGCTGGGCGCTTGGGGGCCGCCATTACTTCTTGACCTTCTTCTTGCCCGCCACCTGCATGCGCTTGGGACCCTTGCGTGTGCGCGCGTTGGTCTTCGTCTTCTGTCCGCGCACGGGCAGTCCACGGCGGTGGCGCAGACCGCGGTAGCAGGCGATCTCCTGCAGGCGCTTGATGTCCTGCGAGCGCTCACGGCGCAGATCGCCCTCGACGGTGAGCGAGCGGTCGATCGCGTCGCGCAGGCGCGAGACCTCGTCCTCGGTGAGGTCGCGAATGTAGGTGTCGGGGCTGACACCCACCTCACTTAGAAGCTTGTTGGATGTGGAGCGCCCGATACCGTAGATGTACGTCAGGCCGATCTCCGAGCGCTTGTTCAAGGGGAGGTTGACCCCGGCGATACGTGCCATACGCCGGCTAGCCCTGCCGTTGCTTGTGTCGCTTGTTCTGGCAGATGACGAGAACCGCTTTGTGGCGGCGGATGATCCTACACTTCTCGCACATCGGCTTGACCGACGGTCTTACCTTCATGATCCCTTTCGGCTGGTCCCTGCGACCCGGCTCTGGCTGCCGGGACGGCAGCCGCTACCGCGTCGTGGTTTTGCCCTCATGCGCTGAGCCCTCAGCGCATTTCGAGCAGGACAAAGGATGGTAGCAATTCCTCCGCGCAGACCGCTGTCTGGTCCTCCGGCTTGCAATCGCTCGCTCGTCACCGCTCTAGGCGGAGGCCGCAGCCTCACTGTGAGTGGGGTCCACCGCCCGCTCCGATGGGGAAATATGCCAGGGCGTCAGAATACGCGGACCCTCGCCCGTAACGGCCACCGTGAACTCGAAGTGCGCCGCCAGCGAGTCGTCCTGGGAGAAGATCGCCCAGCCGTCGCCGGCGACGCGGACCATCGCGCGGCCGGCGGTGGTCATCGGCTCGATCGCAAGCACCATCCCCTCCTCGAGCAATGGTCCCTTGCCGGGACGACCGTAGTTGGGTACCTGCGGGTCCTCGTGCATGTTTTTTCCGACGCCGTGGCCCACGAGCGAGCGCACCACGGATAGGCCGGCCGACTCGGCCACCCTTTGGATCGCGCTCGACACGTCACCCATGCGATTTCCCACGCGGCACTGCTCGACCCCCGCGTGCAGCGCCTGCTCTGTTGCGTCAAGCAGGTTTTGCGCTTCCGGCGTCGGCTCTCCAACCGGGAACGTACGCGCCGCGTCGGCGACCCAGCCGTCGAGCGTCACGCCGATGTCCACCGAGAGGACGTCGCCTCGCTTGAGCCGATACCGCCCCGGGATGCCGTGCACGACCATCGCATTGGGAGACGCGCAAATCGAGCCCGGGAAGCCGCGGTAGCCCTTGAAGGTGGGGGTAGCGCCTTGCGAGCGGATGAAGCGCTCGACAGCGGCATCGAGCTCCTCGGTACTGACGCCTGGACGGATCTTGCCGGCGACGAGGTCGAGCGCGGCCGCCTGAACGAGGCCTGCGGCGGCCATCTTCTCGATCTCCTCGGGTGACTTCTTGATGATCACCCGAGGAGCTTATCCGCTACAGCTCGTCCTCCATCCGCAGCGTCGCAACCGTCGCCCTGATGTGGTCGTGAACCTCGTTTGGGTCACGGCAGCCGTCGAAGCGGCGGAGTAGACCAGCGTCGTCGTAGTAGGCAACGAGGGGAGAAGTCTGGCGCTCATAAACCTCGAGACGACGACGGATCGTCTCCTCTTGGTCGTCCTCGCGCTGGACCAGACGAGAGCCATCCTGGTCGCAGATCCCCTCGCGCTTGGGGGGGTCGAACTCGACGTGGTAGACGTGGCCGCCCTTCGCGCACACCCGCCGTCCAGCCAAGCGCCTGACGACCTCGTCGTGGGGGACGTCTATTAGCAGCGCAGCGGTGAGATGGCGGTCGGACCCGGCGAGCGTGGCAGCGAGCGAGTCGGCCTGACTGGTGTTGCGGGGGAAACCGTCGAGCAAAAAGCCTTCGCGGGCGTCCTGCTCTTCGATGCGCAGGCCGATCATGCCGAGAATCACCTCGTCGGGGACGAGCTCTCCGGCATTCATGTACTTCTTGGCCTCCCTTCCCAGCTCAGTGCCCTGCGTGACCTGGGCTCTCAACATGTCGCCGGTGGAGATATGGGCGAGCGAGAAGTCGGCTTGCAGACGCTCGGCCTGCGTGCCCTTGCCGGCACCGGGAGGACCCAGCAGGATGAGATTCGTCTGCACCATCGATGCGAGAGCCTACCCGCTGAGAGCGAGCCGCGACAGAAGGTCTGCGCTACTTCAAGAAGCCCTCGTAGCTGCGCATCATCAGCTGGGCCTCGAGCTGCTTCATTGTTTCCAGCGCTACCCCGATGACGATCAGGATCGAGGTTCCTCCGAGCGCCAGGTTCGTATGAGTGCGGGCGATGAGGATGGTGGGCAACGCCGCCACCGCCGCGAGGAACAGGGCACCAGGGAACGTGAGCCGTGCGAGGATGCGATCGAGGAATTCAGCCGTTGGGCGTCCAGGACGAACACCGGGGATGAAGCCTCCGTACTTCTTCAGGTTGTCGGCTTGGTCGACCGGGTTGAAGGTGACGGCTGTGTAGAAGTAGGTGAAGACGATGATGAAAATCGACTCGCCCACGACGAAGTGCCAGCTTGTGGGGGTGAAGAAGTCAGACACGCTTTTCGCCCACGGCTGGTGGATGAGCTGGCCCACTGTGGGCGGGAACGCCATGATGCTGGCGGCGAAGATCACAGGTATCACCCCTGCCATGTTCACGCGCAGCGGCAGGTAGGTTTGGCCGCCTTCGGACATGCGTCTGCCGATGACACGCTTGGCGTACTGCACCGGGATTCGGCGCTGGCCCTCCTGCACGAACACGATCGCGGCGACCACCGCGAGCACCATGAAGGGCATCATCACCTTGAACACCTGGTCTTGGCTGGTCCACCACGACTGGATGCCGGTAGGGAGCCTAGAGACGATCGAGGCGAAGATGAGCAGGGAGATGCCGTTGCCGATGCCCCGCTGGGTTATGAGCTCGCCGATCCACATCAAGAGCACGCAACCCGCGGTGAGACAGATCGCGATCAGGAAGACGTGGGGAGCGTCGAACTTCGAGATAACCGATTCCCCTGCGTTGGCTTGGAGCGAACGGAACAGGAACACGTAGCCGATCGACTGCGCGAACGCGAGGCCCACTGTGAGGTAGCGGGTGTACTGGGTAATGCGCGCCTGGCCGACTTCGCCTTCCTTTGAGAGCTTCTCGAGCGAGGGCACCACCACCTGCAGCAGCTGCAGGATGATGGAGGCGGTGATGTAGGGCATGATGCCCAACGCGAACAAAGCGATCCTCGCCAGACCACCGCCGGAGAAGGTGTTGAGGAGTCCCAGAATGCCGGTGCCACCGAGCTGCTGTTGCAGGCTCGAGACCGCTTTCAGGTTGATCCCCGGCACGGGGATGTGGGAGCCGAGACGGTAGATCAGCAGCATTGCACCCGTGAAGAGGATCTTCTTGCGGATGTCCGCAACCTGGAAGGCGCTGAGGATGGTCGAGAGCATTGGTTGAGCCGGTCCGCGGGGAGGGCTTCAGGTGGGCCCTTCGGGTGTGTCCCTTTGCCGGTCGGTCGATTCTAGCTCTCGACGACGTTACAAGTGCCGCCCGCCGCCTCGATGCGCTCGCGCGCGGTCTTGCTGAATGCGTGGGCGTGCACGGTGAGCGCCTTGCTGAGCTCGCCCTTGGCGAGCACCTTCACCGGGATGTCCTTACGCGTGGCAAGGCCCTTCGACTTCATTAGCTCGACCGTTACCTCGGTACCGGCGTCGAAGCGGGCCTCTAGGTCGGAGACATTCACCGGCTGAGTGTGCGTGCGGAACATCTCGAAAGGCATCGACTTCTTCATATGCGGACCGCGAAGCTTGCGCATGCGCATGTGGATCGGCATCTGGCCGCCCTCGAAGCGCGCGCGGTCCTTGGAACCCGAGCGCGAGCCCGCGCCCTTCTGACCCCTGCCGGAGGTCTTGCCGGTCCCTGACCCTTCGCCGCGACCGACGCGCTTGCGCGGGCGACGACTGCCGGGAGCGGGCTTGAGTGAGTGCAGGCCGATGCGCTCCTCCGCCTCCTCGGCGGGCTTGGCGCCGACGGCCTTCGCAGCGGGGCTCACGAGCCCTGCTCCTGCTTGGCGCCCTTGGGCGAGCGCACCTCGGGGTTGGATTCGACGAGGTGGCGCACCGCGTGAACCATCCCGCGGGCCTGGTCGCAATCCTTGATCTCAACAGTGTGGCCGATGCGCCTGAGCCCGAGCGAACGCATAGTGTCGAGCTGGCGCTTGTCAGAGCCGACGCTTGAGCGCCGCTGCGTGACGCGAATGGTGGACATCAGGCAGACGCCTCCGTGGGCGTGTCGACGGGCGCCTCGACCGTCTCGCCCGTGGCAGCACCCTCATCGGCGGGGTCGCCCTCGACAGTGGCGCTTGCCTCCGGCGCACCATTACCCTCGGCCTGCTCGGCGGCACCATTGGTGGGTTGCTCTGTCAAACCGAGCACCTTGGCAATCGAGAGGCCCCGCAGCTCAGCGACCTCGGCGGGAGTACGC
>JBOGYB010000047.1:0-7887 GCA_050696555.1 Solirubrobacteraceae bacterium
ATTACCCATCGCGACAATCACCCACGGACAACCTCACCCTTGACTCACCGCGCGAACGCTATACGGCGGCGACGAGCCGCACGCGGCTGAGAAGCCGGCAAACGATGGGGTTTGGGCCGACGAGCGCAAAACCACCCCGAAACGCCGCCCGCCACGCCGACCGGAGCGTGGTCAAAAACTATGGATTAGCAGGCAAAACGGTGGACTGCCCGACCGCAACTTGAAGCGCGGGGATAGTTGTTTTCAGTCGTGTGCTCTACCAACTGAGCTATCTGGCCGCTGGCCGATCTTCGATCGGTATCGATCCTACCGCCTCACGGCAGCATCCTACCCGGCCACTCCTTACCGATCCCAGGCTTCCAGATAAGGCAGCGGATCGATGGGCTGCCCACTCGCGGCCTGCCAGCCGCCGACCCACATCTCGAAGTGCAAGTGGGGGCCGGTGGCGTCGCCGGTCTGGCCGACCTTGCAGAGTGCCTGCCCGGCGTGGACGGCCTGCCCGGCGCTCACAGAGAGCGAGCCGGCTTGGCAGTGGGCGAAGAAGAAGTCGAAGGTGGTGGAGGTGTGCTCGGCGACGTACCATCCGGCGGCGGCTGCCTGAAAGCCGGTCGTGACGATCGTCCCGGCGAGCGGAGCCACGACCTGCTGGCCTTCGCTTGCGAGCACGTCCTGACCCTGGTGGATGTGGCCGGTGCGGCCCGCACCGAATCTGTTTTCCGGACCGCCGAAGCTGTGGGGTCCGATAACCGGGAACACCGGCGTTTCGCTCCCCGTGGGGGGAGGGGTAGGCGTCGGTGTGGGCGCCGGAGCCTTCTTGGGCGCGGGCTTGTGTGGCTTGGGCTTGGGCTTGGGCTTGTGGACGACCGGCTTCTTGACGACGCGTCGCTTGGGCGGCACCACCTTGTATTCGGCGCCTCCGGTGCCACGAGTCGAGACCGCCGCCAGCGGCGCGGATGTGCCCCCCGTGAAGTCGATCGCGTACACCGCGGTGGGACCCGACATGGCGGACATCGCTGCCATCGACAGAGCCATCGTGGCCCTTAGAGTCGCCTTCCTGGCAAACCTCATACTCCGTACTTCGGCCGGACGGCGGCGGACAAAACACCTGGGTGGCAGCTTGCGCGCGCGTGCGCAGCGATTCAGACCGCCGCGATCGACTCCCGCCGGACCGGTTGCACCCTACGCGGTGGAGCGCTCGAATTCCTCGATTAGCGCCGCATAGGTGCGACGCAGGCCGTCGGCGATCTCCACCGACGCTTTCCAGCCGAGCTCGCGCTGGGCGAGGGTGGTGTCGAGGCAGCTCCGCTTGAGCTCTCCCGGGCGCAGGTCGGCAAGCGTGGGCTCGATGTCCGAGCCGGCGGCCTGCTTGAGCACGTTCCAGAGCGTCAACACATCGGTCTCCACACCAGTAGCGACGTTGAACGTGCCACGCGTTCCGTTGGCGGCGATGAGCGCGGAGACGACGTCGCCGACGTACACGTAGTCGCGGGTGGGGCTCCCGTGGCCAAACATCTTGGGGGCGCGGCCCGTGTGGAGGTGCTCGGAGAAGATCGCCACCACACCAGCCTCCCCGTGAGGGGATTGGCGTGGGCCGTACACGTTGCCAAGCCGGCACACGGCGTGGGGGACACCAGAGGAAAGCGACCAAGTTTTCACGTACGCCTCCCCTGCCAGCTTGGAAGCACCATAGGGGGCGAGCGGAGCGGGAATGTTGGTCTCATCGGTGGGTATCGGAACGTAGTCGCCATAGAGCGCCCCCCCGGTGGAGGTAAAAGACACAGGGGCACCGAGCTTGGTGGCGGCGTCCACCACATTGAGCGTCCCTTGAACGTTGACGGCGCAGTCCCGCGCTGGATCGGCGACAGAAGCCGTGACCGATGCCTGTGCGGCGAGATGGAAGACGGAGGTGGGCTTGACCTCCTCGAACACACGGTCGAGCGCGGGGCGGTCGACGATGTCCAGCTCGCACAGGCGCGCCCCCGCGGGCACCTTGGCGGCGCTGCCGGAGGAGAGGTCGTCGATGACGGTCACCTCGTGGCCCGCCGCGAGAAGAGCGTCCACTAGGTGCGAGCCGATGAAGCCGGCGCCGCCGGTGACGATCGAGTGGGTGGGCATCCGTGCGAAGCCTATACGCGCGCGTGCGAGTCAAGCATTTTCAATGCAATACCTACGGGACCGCGCGGTACATCGTGGAGCCGGCGCGCGCCCGCTAGCCGCGAGCAAGCAGGTAGCGGCTCATCGTGGCCATCACACGGCGGTTGATGGAGAGCGCGTGCAGTTCGGTCTCGCTGTCGATTTCCCCCGCCTCGCGCAGTTCCTCGATGCGCAGCATCGCGGGCGCCACCACCTGATCTTGGAGGGTGGCGGGGTCGATGCCGTCCTCGATCGCCGAGGCAATCGCCCCCTCCGCGAGCTCAGCGTCGCCGAGGCGCATGGCGTCTGTGTACACCTCGAGCGCCCCCGCGAGCAGCGAGCTGGGGTTCGAGCGCTCGCGCGTGCGGGCATCGGCACCGGAGCTGTCGAGCACCTCCATGAAGGCGTGCAGCAGCACGGGGTCGAAGTGACGACCGGACTCGTCGAGCATCATCTGCACCGCCTCCTCGACTGAGAAGGCGTCGCGGTAGACACGGTGGGAGGTGAGGGCGTCAAACACGTCGGCGATCGCGACGATGCGCCCCTCGATCGGGATCTTCTCGGCGGAAAGGCCACGCGGGTAGCCGCCACCATCCCAACGCTCGTGGTGTGAGAGGGCAACGGTGGCGCCCATATCGAGGATGGATGAGGATGAGCCGCGCAGCAGGCGGTGGCCCTCCTCGGTGTGGGTCTCCACGATCGCACGCTCCTCCGGCGTGAGCGAGCCGGGCTTGAGCAGGATCGCGTCGGGGATCGCCACCTTGCCGACATCGTGGAGCGGGGCGGCGTGGCTGATGCGGGCGCAGAAATCGGGGTTCATGCCAATCGCCTCGGAGAGGAGCTTTGAGAAGCGGCCGATGCGCTCGATGTGAGCGCCTGTGTCCTCGTCGCGGAACTCGACCGCCATCGACAGGCGGCGGACAGTCTCGGCTTGTGCGATCTCGAGCTCGGAGAGCGCGCGGCGGAGATCGTCGTTGCGTTCGTCCACCTCGTACTGGAGCGCTTCGCGGCGATCCTCACCAAGCAACCAACCGAACACGGCAGCGAGAGCCACCAGTACCACCACACCGGCGATCGTCGAGACCGTCGTGTCGGCCACGATCGCGGCGAGCGCGGCGAGCACTGGAGCGAGCATCAATGGGGCCTTACGCCGCAGCGCTCGCGTGCGTGTGGCGCCACTGTCGGGCGAGCCGTGAGGACCGTCCGCGCGCGGAGGATCCCCCGTGGGGCCACCGCGCCGACCTAGGCCGAAGAGCTTGCGCGGCGAGTCGCCGGCAGTAGCGGTAGGCGGTAGCGAGTCGCCTGTGACGAGCCCGGGCGTCAACCCCGCCCCTTGAGGGGTCGTTCGTTGAAAGCCAACCTTTGTGACTCCGCGCACGAAACCTGCTCCGTTCTTCCGCTCATCGTCTATTCGGCTACTTTCACCCATCGCTTGAGCTATGTGAAGCCTATCTACGCGAATCGGGGCATATCTTGGGCTTCTCTCGTCAGCGTAATAGGTTGGTTTGAGGGCCTGGTGGAAGGGAATGAGAGTCGTCACACAGCCAGGGCAACGTACTTCGTCTCCAAATACTCGTCGATGCCCTCGAAACCTCCCTCGCGGCCGAAACCGGATTGCTTTACGCCCCCGAAGGGGGCGGCCGGGTTGGAGACGATCCCCTGGTTGACACCCACCATGCCCGCTTCGATGGCCTCGGAAACACGGAATGCCCGCGCGAGGTCGCGCGTGTAGAGGTACGCCACGAGCCCATACTCGGTGGAGTTGGCGGCACTCACCGCCTGCTCCTCGGTCGAGAATGTGGCAATTGGGGCAACGGGCCCGAAGAGCTCCTCGCGCAGGGCACGCGCTTGAGCAGGAACCTCGGCGAGGACGGTAGGGGCATAGAAGTGGCCGGGGTAGTTGGGCCCCGACAACGGGGCGCCCCCGGTGAGCAGCTTGGCGCCGCGATCAACCGCATCCTTGACCAGCTCGGCGACGACGGCGCGCTGACGGTCGTCGATGAGTGGGCCAACATCAATATCGGGATCGGTGCCGCGCCCCACCTTCAGCTTTGCCATGCGGTGGGCCATCCTCTGCGCGAACTCCCCGGCGATCGACTCGTGCACGTGGAAGCGGTTGGCAGCGGTACACGCCTCGCCGACGTTGCGGAGCTTCGCGGTGAGCGCACCCTCGACGGCGGCGTCCAAGTCGGCGTCCTCGAACACGAGGAAGGGAGCGTTGCCGCCGAGCTCCATCGACACACGCAGAATCTGCTCTGAGGATTGGGCGATGAGCGCGCGCCCCACCTCGGTGGATCCGGTGAAAGAGAGCTTGCGTGTGCGGGGGTCCTTCAGGAGCGGTTCGATCACGGAGCCTGAGCGGTGGGCGGTGATGAGGTTGAGCACTCCCCCGGGCAGGCCCGCCTCCTCCAGCACACCGGCGAGCGCGAGCATAGAGAGAGGGGTTTGCTGGGCGGGCTTCACCACCATCGTGCAACCGGCGGCGATGGCGGGGGCGATCTTGCGGGTACCCATCGCGGTGGGGAAGTTCCAGGGGGTGACGAACACGCATGGACCGACGGGTTGGCGCATCGTGAGGATGCGTCCCACCCCGGTGGTGTTGGTCATGTAACGGCCGTGTATGCGGACTGCCTCCTCGGAGAACCAACGCAGGAACTCGGCGGCATAGGAGATCTCCGCACGCGATTCGGAGAGCGCCTTGCCCATCTCCAGGGTCATCACGAGCGCGAGGTCCTCCACCCGCTCGAGCAGCAGCTCGTGGGCGCGACGGAGGATCTCCCCGCGGTCACGCGGGGCGGTAGCGGCCCACGCGGATTGCGCACCGGAGGCGGCGGCAAGCGCCGCAAGCGCATCCTCGGGGGTGGCGTCGGCGACATCGATCAGCGGGGAGCCGGTGGAGGGGTCTTCGACGGAAAGCGTGGAGCCACCAGTGGCGGGGCGCCACTCCCCGCCGATGTAGAGCCCTTTGGGGAGCCGGTCGAGAACCACCTGCTCTGCGGCGCGAGCCTCACGGGCGCCCGCGACCTCGCCTGTCTGCGCGCTCCCCGCGATTGGGGGCGGCGCATCTCGATTGGGTAGGCCGGTCATGCGGGCTCCTCTCCACTTGCGGGATTCATGCTCGGTGTGCGTTCGTCCGATTCGGCTTACATGGAGTGTGCCATCCGCAGGGCTACCCTCATCGTGCTCGTCTGTCTGGGCCTTTGCGGAGCGTCCCCGGCGAGCGCCTCAACGCTCCTGATCGAAGGGGCGGGAGATGGCCATGGTGTGGGGATGAGCCAGGACGGAGCGCTCGGGTACGCGGAACACGGCTGGTCATACGAGGCGATCCTCGGCCACTATTACCACGGAACGGCGATCGGGCAGGCGCCGGAGAACACCGTGGTGAGGGTGTTGATGGGGAGCAAAGTGAAGCGCGTTCCGCTCGAGACCTACGTGCGGGGGGTGGTGTCGGCAGAGGTGTCCTCGAGCTGGCCGATGGCGGCACTGGAGGCACAGGCGGTGGCGAGCCGCACCTACGCGATCACCGCACACGCGGGGGGGTCGAAGTTCGACGTGTACCCCGACACACGCTCGCAGATGTATCGGGGCAAAGCGGCGGAAACCCCGCGCACGAACGCGGCGGTGGCGGCAACCACCGGGCAGATCGTGACCTATGCGGGGAAGCCCGCGATCACCTACTTCTACGCGGACTCCGGGGGACACACCGAGAGCGTGCAGTACGGATTCCCGGGCTCCTCACCACAGCCGTGGCTGGTGGGGGTGTCCGATCCCTACGACGTGGGGCCGCTGCGCAAATGGAGCGTGTCGCTGAGCTTCTCGGCCGCGGCGAAGGATCTGCGCGGGTTGGTGAGCGGGTCGTTCAAGGGGATCGAGGTGCTCGAGCGAGGCAGCTCACCGCGGATCGTCTCGGCGTATGTGCTCGGCTCGAAGGGCCACACGCCCGTGAGCGGCGGCGAATTGGCGACGCGATTGGGGCTGCACGACACGTGGGCGTATTTCAGCGTGAGGGACTCGCACGGGACGCACACCGAGCCCGACGTGAGTGGGAAGCGGAATACCTCGCCTCCCCCTGCCCCGCCCGCGCAACCGGCGCAAGTCGGCGGGTCAGGGGGATCGCCTGCGACACCCGAAGATGGGTCTTCACATGTGAGCGGCCAGGGCGGCGTGCCGGCCGGATAGACCGCAAGCCGGCGATTTGTGCACCAAGGCGGCGTGTCGCCGAGGAGCGGGGGGCTCGGCCTACGCGCGCCGTGCCGGGGAGCGACGCCTTACCCTCCAGTCATGGCGCCCGCACCCCTACTCATAGCCGACGTGCCGTGGCTTTTGTATCGCTCCTTCTTCGGGCTGCCCAAATCGATCAAGGGGAGCGAGGGGAAGCCCGTGAACGCGCTGCTCGGCACAGTGAACGCGCTGTTGGCGGCAATCGAGGCGAAGTCGCCGAGGGTGGTAGTGGCGTGCTTCGGGGCGGAGGAGGCGCGCTACCGGGTGGAGCTGTACCCGCCCTATCACGCTCACCGCGACCCGATGCCCGAGGACCTCAGGTGGCAGTGGGAGCGCGCGCAGGGGCTGTTGGCGAGCTTCGGGTGGGCCGTGGCGGATGCGGGTGAGCACGAGGCCGACGATGCGATGGGGTCGTATGCACGCGCGGAGTCCGAGGCGGGTGGGGAGGCGCTGCTATTGACCGCCGACCGTGACATGTACCAGGTCGTGGACACGAGGGTGGCGGTTTTGGATATGGGGAAAGGAGCCGCGTACTCAGCGATCGGACAGCTCGACGTGCAAGAGAGATATGGCGTAGCGCCTCAGCGTGTGCCCGATTTCATCGCGCTGCGTGGAGACCCCTCCGACGGTCTACCCGGAGCACCGGGGATCGGTGAGAAGACGGCGGCGGAGCTGCTGCGCAAGTACGGGACATTGGAGGCTTTGCTGGAGGAGGCGGAGAGCCAGCGCGAGAACGCGGGCTTCGGCGACCTACGCCCACGGGTGGTGGCGGCGTTGTGCGACAACGCGGATCTGTTGCGCACGTTCAAGCAGATAGCGACGCTCGTGGAGATCGACGTCAAACGCCCCCCTGATACCCCCACCGACTACGCGGGCGGCGCGGCGGCAGCACGCGAGCTAGGGATGAATCAGCTGGCGGAGCGGTTGACTACGGCGTGAACTTGACGGTGATCACGTCCCCGTCCCGCATCGCGTAGTCGCGCCCCTCCAGGCGTAGGGTGCCGCGCTCGCGGGCGCCTGAGTAGCCGCCCGCATCGACTATCTCGCGCCAGCCGACGACCTCGGCGCGGACGAAGCCCTTCTGGATGTCGGTGTGGATCTGCCCGGCGGCATGCCAGGCGGTGAGGCCGTCGCGTAGGTGCCACGACTGCGCGGGCTTGGCCTCGCCGGCGGTGAAGAAAGCGATGAGGCGCAAGAGCGAGAAGGCCCCGCGCACGATCCGCTGTAGCGAGGATTCCGAGGGTGGGTGGGTCCAAATCAATTCCCGCATCAGCGCGGCTTCCTCGTCATCGAGCTCGGAGAGCTCTGACTCGATGCGCGAGGATACCGCCACCGCACCCGCCCCCTGAGCGGCGGCGTGAGAGGCGATCTCTGCCGGGATCTCCTCGGAGCCCTCGTCGACGTTCGCCACGAACAGCACCGGCTTGGCCGTAAGCGAGCCAAGATCGCGCAGAGCGTTGGGGGCGTCCTCGGGTGGGGTCACACCACGGGCGGGCCGTCCCGCCTGCAGCTCTCCGATCACCTCGCGCAGCC
>JBOGYB010000048.1:0-7878 GCA_050696555.1 Solirubrobacteraceae bacterium
ATCCTGGCTCGTACGATCACCAGCCCGAGATCGAACGGGCCCGCCACGGCATTGGTGACGATGCTAAGTCCAAATGGGGCACCGCGATATGGACCGGTCAGATAGACGTTGCCGCCGATTTCGAAGGGGTGCGAGCCTGCCCCCGAAGCGACTCTCGTAGTGCCTATCCGGGAAGCCTCAGGGCACTTGCCTTCGTTCGCCGCCACTTCGTCGCACAGCGGCACATTCGAGAGCATCCCCAGCAGCCCCGGCGGCGTGTGCACCTGCACACCCTTCAGGAACTGCTCGCGGTCGCCGCGCGTCAGTTCGAGCGTGAACGGGCTGTAGCGCGCAGCGCGAGGATTCACAGTACCGGCGTGCAAGCCAGGTTTGAGCGTCGCCGGAGTGGTACAGCCGACCACGTTGAAAAAGGACGAGGGCGTCGCGTCGGCGGTGCCCGGCATGAAGATGCCTTCGGGGGTCTGTCCCGGTGCGCTCCACGGCGTGAAATCCGTGGTCGTAGTCGCAGCTCCGCACGACGCAGGCGTCGCCAAGGGCGCTCTCGCACCGCCGTTCAAGCGAATCTTCAAATCTTCAAACGGCGCCTGCGGAGTACCCAGCGCCGTGCTGGTCAACTGTCCGGTAGCGGGGTTCACGCTGGTGGAGAGCGCCACCTTGAAGTGCACACCGGTCCGCGCCAGTTCCCCGGTACCGCCGAGTTCGAGATATAGGCGATAGAGGTTGCCGTCGAGCGCGTCTTGCTCTGTGCACGCCCTCTCCCCCGCCCCACCACACCTGGGCTTCGCTAGGAAGATATGGCCTTCCACAGGTACAGGCAGCAGCGGTGTAAACGCCTCAACCGTGCCCACAGTCGAGGCGGCTGGACAGTGACCGGGCGCGAGCTGCAGTTCACCGTTCAACCCCTTTTCTTCTGATTCGGGGCCAGTGATGTTGATTCCTTCGGCGCCGAATTCTTCACATGCCCGCACACCGTCTACAACGCCCGGGGACACGGACAGACCCTGCGGGAACGTGACGATGGAATCGCGCAACTGTGGCGTCGCATTCGAGGTTATGCCTTCATTGAGAGGCACGTGCAGATCTATGCCCAGTCCAGTCGGTTCGTCCGCGACAGACGTTTCAGGTTCGACTTCGATCGTAGGGTTGAAAGCCAGCAAATCACAACCCGTCACAGGCGACAACGTCGCGCTTGCTTCCTTGTATTGCGCACTGTATTTCCCTTCCATGACGCTACCCGGTTCCTGCCACGAATCCGCACGCACTGTCGCTGTCTCCGTGCCTGCTTCACAGTCGGTCGGAAGGGTGAGGAACGGCACGGCTTCAATACCCGCTTCCTCACCTCCCACACAGCCCGCCACCGCTTTCCCTGGATCTCCACCGTTGCTGCAGACCGCGCCACGCATGGCGTCGTGCCTGTGATCTGCCGGCACGCCCCAGAAGGTCGTTTCCACTTCCACCAGACCCACCATCGGTATGTTGTTGTCTACGACCGTAAATCCATATCCTGCCTGGGTGTGCACAAGGTGCGCTGTCAATACGAACGAATCTTTGAAGCCCGTCTCGATCGCGAACTCAGCCGATTGACCGGCTTCGGGTGTGACGTTTATTATCGGCGCCACTTCTTCGGATTTTCCTTCATAGTGCAGTCGCGCCACGCCGATCTGCGTCGCTGGTGGGCACCGTTCTTTAAATACAGTCAGCACACGTGCGAGAGGACACCGAGGCGTAGCCATGGGATTGCCCAGCAGACCCGGCGGCAGAGACACGACTACATCCTTCGGGTCTCGCGTTGGAAACGGGACTAACTGCCCAGGTTCAGTCGTTTCGACCTCTTCCCGATCAAACCTGAGCGTCGCGGTCAGAGCCATCGGATGACTTCCGGCCTGCGACACGGTGTATGGCACATTGATGGCAGGCGCACCAGGAATACTTGGCGCTTCCATCGTCGGCTCAAACGAGAAAGATTCGATCCCAAATTCTTTTGGACTCACGGCAGCAGATGCCATCGCGACCACAGTCGCCGAGAAGCATCCCGCGACCGCCAATGACATCCAAAGCAATCTCATTGGGGATGCTTTTTCTTTTGGTCTCACGATCTATCGCCCCCTATTTTCCGACGCCCTGACTTCGCCTTTCGCGCCTTGCTCTTGCGACGCTTTGTGCGCTTCTTATTGGCCTTCTTGTGCTTGCCGACGACGCCTTTCTTGTTGGTCGTAGCCACTTTGCCCGCCGGCACCGCATTCTCACCGGGCTGTTGCGATTCGCTCCCAGGGATCACAACGGGAGCCGGAGCACTCAACGGTCCTTGACACGCTTCAAGGCATTCCAGCCGGGGAGCCTGCGGAGGCGGGAATCCTCCGCCCCGACGAGCGTCATACACATCCGCCGCCCCGTCGGTGTCTTCTTTCACGAGACCCTGAACCGTCGTGAAAAAGACATCGCCGCCAGGAGGAGATATAACAGGTTCGGCATCAGATTCGCCGGCTGTACCAGTAGAAATCATCCCCACCTCCCCTTCACCGCCACCTTCCTGCCATTCGTAGATGTTGTCGTCCCCGTTACTTACTGAGGGTGAAAGAGGCTCAGCCGACGAAAACACGATCCGTGTCCCATCTTCAGACATCGCTCGTGATGCCAGTTCATATTTCTCGGTCACGAGACTAGCGCCCCAGTGTAAACCGATAGTTGCATCGAATCCGTCGCGATTACCGTTAGCATCGTATCCCGCCACCCCAATAGAGATACGGTCGAGCCGTCCAGTTACAGCGTCATAGCGATAGACGTCAGCAGCTGTGTCGGCGTCTCCCGTTACGAGCCTCCCATAGCTCGCGAAGACCAAGTATCTGGCGTCCTGTCCAGACGTCTCCGCATTGCCATGTTCCCATATTTCGGTGTCATTCCTGTTTTGGGGGCCAGCCACGAGGTTAGGGGGACAGCGCGCACTTTCGACTTTGCCGGAAAGTTCCGGACCTGAGCAAAGGTCCGTCACGAATTTCGTCGTGTTGGTGCCTAGTTCGTAGACATAAAGGTTCGCGGCGCCATCGGTGGGCACGTCTCGTCCTTCGCCCTCGAGCCTTGCTTCTTCGGTGACCGTCAAGAGGTCCCCTTCCGCGACGAAGTACACACGTTTCCCGTCCGGAGCTACCCGCACAACACCGAGCACGTCCGCCGACTGGCCTGCCCGCGGGTCGTGCGATACCTGACTCATTTCCGTCAGCTCCCGATCGCTAGATTCACACCCTTCTCCCGGCCCGCCCGGGCAACCCACGCCAGCCATGTACACGTCGTTGCCGCTGTCCAAGTCTTCGCCCGTCAAGCGCTGGCTCGTCGTGAACACCACGTGGCTACCGTCTTCACTTGCCGCAGCGAAGTCCGAACTCATACGAGTTCCTGCGTCTTCGCACGGAACCGTATTGGGGGCTACAACTCCGTCACACGGTTCAGACAACGGCCGCGACACTTCAATCGTCTTTGAACCCGAGATACGATCGAAGATCTGATGACGACCGGTGACGCAATCCGGATGTTCTCCACCTTGCACGTTCGCGGTAAAATAGATCTCGCTGCCTTCATCCGCTATCGCATTGGAGTCACGAGGATCGAGCCCGAGTAATACTTCACAACGGGGACTTATCAGTCTGCTTTCATTATTCAGGCCGACGACCCTGAGCGCCGGAGTCGCACCGGAGCAGCCCTGATCGAGCTCATACAGTTCATTGTGGATCTGCTGCGATTCCTCCGCTTCGACGAGCAACGGCTGATCGGTGTCAAGCACCAGATGGCAGAGGTCCGGGCTCCCGCTCACGTAGGAAACACTGCTCCGGAACGGCTTTCCTTCCAGCGATGTGAGAAATATATTCCCCGCCACTTCGAAATATTCTTCGGTGTCAGGCAACGACGTGTCGTGGAGCAGGAACACATCCGTTTCGTTCTGGTACTTACCGGCACCGTAGTTGGGACCGGCGTTGTCAAAGGTGACAGATTGTGAGAACGACCGAGAAAGGTCATTACCTATCGTTTCCGGCGAGATCGCCGCCGGCGGCACCAGCGGCACAGAGGACCAACCACCATCTGTCCGGAGTGCCATATAGCCGGGCGCTTTTGGTCCTCCGGTCAGACCGTTGAAGGCCCCGAATGACATGTACTCCACGCGGTTGCCATTTTCTTCGGTGGCGAGAATGGCCGCCCCTAAGTCCACGCCGTAACCGCCCTTGTAGGGCGGGCTAACCATCTCGTAAACTCGCCCATCGGGAAGAGCAGTCGCTGCTCCCCCAGAAAGGCAGCAGATAAGCAAGATCATACCAGATATGTAAATCGCCCGTTTCACGACCCTCCCTGAGACGTGCCGGACCGGGCGCGATCCTAGAGCGCGCCCGGTCCGATATCAATTACCTAACTAAACTTACTAATTGTTATGCACCTATTCGCTCGAGACGGCTATCGGCAGCCCGCTTAACGTAGTAAGTAAGCCTTCGGCTTCCAGTTCGCCTGTTCCGATCGTGCACGGCGCGACCTCGGAGCCTAGTTGGAATATTCCTAACACGTCGTTTTCTGTAGGCATGTTTTCCATCAAAGCTGTAGCTAAAGCTTCACATAAATTATCCGTACCAGAACCCGTGCAGTGCACGTCATAGCCTGGCTGCAGACCGCCTTCTACCTTGTAGAGATGATCTAAGAATGTGCCACTTTCCATTAATTCCAGATTAGTTAACCACGGCAGATTCTCCGCCCAAACTTCTGCTAATGTTCCTGAAGCGCCACAGCCAAGGGTAGCATTGAGAGTAACGCAATCAATTGGAGTACCCATTAACGGTGTCGTCGACGTTGGTTCACCAGCTGTATTTAATATTTCGGTGATTTCATCCTCACCGTTGGGGCCGACTGACCCGTCGAAGCTGCCTTCGCATAAGATCCTTGGCGTACCTCCGACTCCCGCTTTATTGACTAGTACAATATTTCCCGTGATCGTTACCGAGGTTAATGCGGTTACGCCTGTTCCGTTAATTAACCATTCCGCTAATAACGTAACTTCCGCGGAAGCAGTCACCGCGAAGAGCGCGCTGAACACAACCACTGCAAAGAGCGCAAGCCCTAGTACATGAAACCTTTTCATGATTTTCGATCTACCTTTCCCTCACCCGAGGCATGGCTGATGAACCCGCCTCGGATTGAGGCTTGCTCTAGCCGGCTCGCTACTCGCCCATAGGTCAGAGAGCGCGATGTCCGGCTCGGATGAACTTCTTTGCCTGCACTTCGGCCGATCCAGCGAGATAGCCCGTTGCGGACTACCTGACCCCTACGACCCTACTTTCTGCATCCCGGAGTCCACAGGTGGATCCCGAACGTAGCGCCACTATGACACGCTCGACTATCGAAGTCAACCATAAGTTAGAGCTTGTCTCCAAAGTCGAGGAGTGTGGGCCTCAAGAAGGCCGCTAACGGCGGTTTAAACCCTCAAGCCGCCGGCAAAAGCGAGGAAACCTCAGGATGCTCGCGATCGGCCATCAGCAAAAGCACCCCGGCAACCGCCCCACCCGGCGCAGTCAGCGGAAGCACCCGAACAGAGCACTTGAACCCCCTCCCCCGGCGGTTGACGGCCTCCAGCTCAAGACTCGAAGCCCGCGCCTCCAAGCCAAGCGCGAGCGAGAGCGCCCCCTCGATCTCGCCCACAGGCAATCCGATGTCAAGCGAGGCAAACGCCCTCCCTTCCACCTCATCCGCCCGCAACCCCCACAGCTCGACGGAATCCCCATTCCACACTTCGACGGTGTGGGAGGTGTTGAGCACGACCACCCCCACACCGAGGTTCGTGAGGATCCCCTCGAGGAAGAGGTTCACCCGGTCGAGCTCGGTTGAGCGCTCCAGCTGCTGCTGGTTGAGGGTCTCCAGTTCCTCGTTGGTGGAGCGGAGCTCCTCATTGGTCGTCTCGAGCTCCTCGTTCGTGGACTGCAGCTCCTCGTTAGTTGTCTCCAACTCCTCGTTCGTTGACTGCAGCTCCTCGTTAGTTGTCTCCAACTCCTCATTCGTAGACTGCAGCTCCTCATTGGTCGTCTCGAGCTCATGGTTGCGCTCGTCTTGCTCGTCGGCGAGCGTCGCGAGCGCGGTGATGTCCATGAAGGAGATAGTTGCCCCAAGCGGAGCGCCGTCGGGACCGAGGACCGCACGAACCTCGACTTCGAGGGCACGCTCGTCTGCGGCCTCCATCTCCCAGGGGACACGGCCGAGGGTGACGGGCTCCCCCGTTTGGTAGGCCCGCTCGATCGCCGAGCGCAGGTCTACAGGGCGGTAGGAGATGGAGAGATCCTGGAAGGGGTGTCCGATGTCGGCGAGGGTGCACACGGACAGCTCGCGAGCGTGCTGGTTGACGTCGACCACGAAACCGTCGTGAGACACCATGATCTGGGCGTGGGGGCCGAGCGCGAACGCCCCCTCGCGCAGCTCTAGGTAGCGTCCGGGCTCCCCCAGCAGGGCGGGGTTGACTCCACCACCGAACGAGAGCCGTTCGCGCGTTTGGAGGCGTGGGATCTTGCGGAACACGCGCCACTTGAGGTTGTAGGGGGTGAAGAGGCCACCGTGGGTGGTGAGCATCTCCGAGCGTCCCAGGAATAGGAAGCCACGATCGGAGAGCGCGAAATTGAAGCGCTGGAGGATGTGGGACTGGGTCTCGGGGGTGAAGTACATGAGGGTGTTGCGGCACAGCAGCAAGTCCACACGCGAGATGGGGGCGTCTTGGAGGAGGTCGTTGCGGCCGAATATCACCGAGCGGCGGAGGTCGGGGCGGAAGGAGTAATCCCTGGCCCCTACCTCGAAGTAGCGGGCGAGCAGCTCCTCCGGGATGCCCTTGACGGCTTGGGGGCTGTAGGTGGCGTGGCGCGCGTGGTTGAGCGCGGGCTCGTCGATATCCGTGGCGTAGATCTTGACGCGCTCTATAAATCGATCCTCGCCCAAAGCCTCGGCGAGAACGATGGCGATCGTGTATGCCTCCTCGCCGGTGGCACACCCCGCGCACCACACACGGATGGGGTCGGAGCCGTGACCCGCTAGGAGCTGGGGGATGACATCGTCCGCGAGGTAGCTCCAGGCGGGGCGGTCGCGGAAGAAGCCCGTGACGTTGATGAGGATCGTGTCGAACAGCTCGGTGAGCTCGTGGGGGTTGACCTCGAGGTAGTCCTGATAGTCGGAAGGCGTTTCAACCCCCACTTCCTGCATGCGCTTGGAGAGGCGGCGTTGCAGGGAGGTGCGCTTGTAGCCGGAGAAGTCAAAGCCACGGGAGCGGTGGATGAACTCGAGCAACCTCTGCAGCTCATCGGGGTCGAACGCGGGAGTGTCGTGCTCCATCACGCCTCTTCACACAGCAGTTCAGGGGCCGCTGACGGCGATTCATCGACGAGCTCGACGAGCACGGAGGCAAGGCGCTCAACCGGCGCCACCCGGTCGACGTGAGTGGAGGTGATGGCGGCGGTGGGCATCGCCCCATACTTGGCGTCGGTGGGGTCCTGCACGACCGCCACACCGCCATGCTCCTTGATAGCCGCAAGCCCCTCGGAGCCGTCGTGGAGGCGGCCGGAGAGCACAACCCCGACGACGCACGATCCGTATACACGGGCGGCGGAGCGAAACAGGGGGTCGATGGCGGGGCGGCAGCCCTTCTCGCGGGGGGTGTGGGTGAGGCGAATGAGGCCGCGGCCCAGCACCATGTGCGAGCCCGCGGGCGCGACATAGATGCGGGAGCGAGCAAAGCGCTCCCCGTCGAGGGCGACGCTGGCATGGAGGGGACCTGAGAGGATCGGGGGGAGCATCAAGGGGGTGCCCATCAGGTGGAGCACCACGAACACCGAGGCGGGGAAGTCGGGGGGAAGTGCGTGCATGAGCCTCGAC
>JBOGYB010000049.1:0-7870 GCA_050696555.1 Solirubrobacteraceae bacterium
ATCATCGACGACTCCGGTTCGATGATCGCCACAGACCCCAACAGGCTGCGGGTGGCGGCGCTCGACCTGCTGATCGAAACTCCCGGCAACGAAAACATCACCTTCGGGGCGCTCGAGTTCGGGGGCAACCTCAGCTCGTTCGGGGGGATTACGCTCGAAAACGAACAACCCGCGGCGGATACCCTCTTCCCGCCCGAGGCGATCGGCCCCAACGCCCACACGATGCAAGCGGCGCTCAACGAAAAGATCAAAGCCGACAACGGCCTCACCGACTACAACGCGGCGTTCGCCAAGGCAAAGACCGACGATCCGGGCGCGAAGGCGTGGATCTTTCTCACCGACGGAGGCCACGACGCAGGCGAATACACCAACGGTCACCGTGGCGGTCCTCCCACGTACGTGATTGGCTTCAGCAGCGCCATCACGGGCAGCGACGGCGAACGGTTGCAGCAGATCGCCAACGAGACGGGAGGAAAGTACTTTCCTCAGACGGACTCCAGCAACCTGCAGTCGGTGGTGAACCAGATCGGCACCACCCTCACCTGCCAGGGGGTCCCCGTTTCCTTCAAAGACGCCTTCTCCAAAGCAGGTGCGACCAAGAGTCATTCGGTTGCGATCGCGGGCAAAGCGCGCTCCGCGCAGCTCACCCTCTCATGGGGGAGTCCGCTCGACGCCTTCACGATCTCCGGTCTGCACATCGTGAGGAAAGGCAAGACGGTGGCGGTGTCCTCGCGCAAGCACAAACTGAAAGTCGTCACACGTCACGGCTCCACGTTCCTCGTGGTGAAGCTCTCGAGTCTCGTGAAGGGCACCCTCCAGTTCAAGGTGCGTGCCACGAAAATCGGCTCGGGAGCACCGAAAGTGTCGCTCACCACGCAGATCACGCAGACCAGCTGAGGGTCCCCCATATATGGGTAGCGGACCCCGTCGATGCTCGACCTAGGCGTCCAGCGGGTCGGTCCAACGCACCCCTGAGAAGCGACCGAAGTCGGCGTCGCAGGAGCAGAGCTGCGCGCCGTGCTCGATGGCGAGCGCCGCGAGGTGCGCGTCGGTGGTCAGGTTGCCCGCTGTGCCAAGGGGTTGGAGGAGCTCACGCAGGACGGCCGAATGGCGGTCGGTTGGCCCGACAACCGTGACGCAAGGTTGCGCGAGCCACCCGTCGACCATGTCAAGGGCCTCCTCCACATCCAGCGGATGCGCGAAGACGGCGGCATGGGTGGACAGGCGCACGAACGCCAGTAGTACTACCCAGGCAAACGCGACTGTCTCAGAGCGGGAGAGCGTTTGCTCCAGCCAGATCCGCGCCGCCTTGTGTCTCGGCGAGGTCTCGTCGACGGCGTAGAGCAGAAGGTTGACATCCGGCAGCTTCACTTACGCAGCCGCAGCTTGCGCACGATCTCAGCGTCTTCGAGGTCCCCGGCGATGCTAAGCGCCCGGTCGAGATCTACATTCGGTCTGACACCCATAGGTCGTGTTGTCAGCCGGTAGCGGTGCGTCGAAGGCTCGTTGCCGCTCAGCCCGCTACGCACCGCGTCGTTCAGTACCACCTTGAACGACTGCCCGCGCTCGCGGGTTGCTTGGCGCAGCTTTGCCTCTACATCGGGGTCTAGGGTGACTGTGGTACGCATGGGAACATCATAGCATCATTATATGTGCTGTCATGATGCTCAATGACATAACGATTATGTATTGCGCGATGCGTCTGTGACGCGATCGATGCACGTGCCTCGCGCCTCACGTGACCTGCACGATCTCCACACCGGCCTCCTCGAGCACGTCCTGCCCGTCCAGTACCGCGTAGCCCTCGATGAAGTAGAGCTTGGCGATACCGGCGGCGGCGATCAGCTTTGCGCAGGGGGGGCAGGGGAAGTCGGTGACGAACATACTCGCCCCCTTGGTGGGGTGTCCTTCGCGCGCGGCTTCGCCGATCAGGCGCGCCTCGGCGTGGGTGGCGGTGGAGAGCTCCAGTCCCACGCCCTTGTGGAGATTGGCGCGGGGGTCGCCTGCGGCGTAGGGACTCAGCGGGTGGGGGTTGTGGACGTTCGTCGCCGACAACGTCTCTCCGCTTGTGAGGCGCATCGCCGCGCCCACCTGCCTCCACCAGTCGAGGCTTGCCATCGCGGCGCCGTCGGCCACCCTCCCCAACTCGACTACCAGCTCGTCGGCCGACACGATGGCGCGCGGGGTGGGTGCCAGCAACTGCACGGTCTTCGTCTTGTCCCAGCGCAAGAACACGGTGTCGAACGCGACTTCGCAGCGGCTGAAGTAGCGCTCGGCGACCTGGTAGCTCACGTCCTCTGCGGGCATCACGATCCTGGGCGTTCGCTCGGCGAGCGCTGCGGCTGACCGGATGTCGAGAACCGACACCTCGCTGCACACCTCCCACGCGGCGATTGCGCTCGAGGTGAGCTCCGCGGGAAGCGCACGAATGTCCTTCGCCAGCGGCCGGTAATCCTCGTAGAGCTCCGGCCCGATCAGATGGAGCGGGACGCCGTGGGAGTGACGCTCCAGAAAACGCCTGTATCCCTCATGGAGGACGGGGACGTAGGCGACGACGCAGTCGTTCATCCGCGCTTGAGGATCTTCTCGATCAGGTCAGGCAGGATCTCCGCCAAGCGTGGGCCGAGCTGCTCGCCGAGGTGCATGTAGAGCTGGCGGATGCGCTCGCTGGTGGTGACCGCGGCCTGGCGCTCTAGCACTTCGACCTCTCCGCAGATCGTCCCCAGCTCCTTCAGTTCCTCGGGGGAGTAGGAGTGGTCGGTGCTGAGCACGAGCACGTCGGGACGGACGGTCTTGATGAGCGCCCAACGCTCTTCCTCGTCGGCCTTCAAGTAGATGAGATCGACTGGGCGTTGATGGGCGAGCATCTCGAGGCGCTCATCCTCGGGCACCATCGGGCGGTCGGCGCCCTTGCGCTTGCGGATCTTGGCGTCCCCGTCCACCCCCACGATCAGCACGTCGCCGAGCTCCTTCGCCTTGGCCAAGTACTTCACGTGGCCGAGGTGCACCAGATCGAACGAACCGCTCGTGAGCACGATCCGTAGTCCGATGCCTTTGAGGTGGTCCACGAACTCGCCGAGTGCCTCCAGCGAGGAGATCAGCCGCTCGTCGTAGTTGACGTCAGAGCTGAAGATTCCGCTGGTGATTGCCATGTATCTCCTTTGCGCGTGCCGTGCTGTGTGGAGCGTCTGTGTGTTGGTGGTTTAGCTGCTCGTCGTCGCTCTCAGGGTCGCGGCTAACCTTGAAGCGGACTGTGCGCTCGGGGTTTTCGTCGAGAGCAACAAAATGGACGTGCAGGTGGGCGACGGAGCCGCCGTTGTAGCGCATGTCACCGCTGCGCTCCACCGTGGCGACGGCAAGCGGCGCTAGGCGCTGCTTGAGCCGGCGCTTGAGCATCCAAAGCTCGGCACCGGCGTCGTCGGGGAGCTCGTCAAACGAGCGCACGTGCAGGTTGGACACGATCAGGTAATGAGCGCGCGTACCGGCGTAGGGGAAGTCGTTCCTGGTGACATACCAGTGCTCCCCGGCGATCTCCACGGACGCACGGTTGAACGCCTTGAAGTGCTCGGGGCAGAAGATGCAAACGCCATCGCGTTCGAGGTCTTCCATTCGGCGTAGCTGCTCCTCCCCACGCGCGGCGGGGAGGTGATAGAGGGCGTGGTCTGGATCTGTCATGAAGCACTCAGGCAGCCGTAGGCTTGGTGTTGCGCTCGTACACCTTAAAGACGAAGCGGTGATCGTTCTCGACCACCGGGTCGGACTCCTCTACGCATCGCCAACACTCAGGTGAGAGCCCAGGGAAGAAAGCATCGCCCGGAGGAGTGGCGTCGACCTCTGTCGCGTACACCCGGTGGGCTAGCTCCAGCGCCTGCGCGTAGATCGAGCTGCCCCCGATCACGAAACAGTCAGGGTGTGCGGTTAGCGTCGAGTGGAGGCTTGTGTGTACCTCCACATTGGGTGGACGGAAGGCGGGGTTGGAGCTCACCACGACATTGTTGCGTTCGCGCAACGGGCGGTGCTGCGGGGGAATCGATTCGAACGTCTTGCGTCCCATTACCACCGTGCCACCGATGGTCAGCTCGCGGAAGCGTTTCAGGTCGGAGGGCAGGTGCCAGGGGAGCTGTCCCTTGTCGCCGATGACTCCGTTGGCACCGTGTGCCACCACGATCGAGATCACTGGGCCCTCAGGTGAGAACGGGAATGTCGGCGATGGGCGGGTGTGGGTCGTAGTCCTCGATCTCGAAGTGCTCGCCACGGAAGTCGTGGATGTCGGTGACCGTCCTCCCAGCCTCGGTGATTCGCAGCGTGGGCAGCCGGCGGGGTTCGCGGGCGAGCATCTCGTCGACCTTATCGAGCTGGTTTACGTAGATGTGGGCGTACTGAATCCAGTGCACGTACTCCACGAACTCGTAACCGGTGAGATGCTCGAGCATTAGACCGAGCGCGGTGTACTGCACCATGTTGGAGGGCACCCCGATCGGGGTGTCCCCCGAGCGCTGGTTGTGCACGAGGTGGAGCTTCTCGCCGAACACGAGTGCGTGCACCCATCCGTGGCAGGGGGCGATCGTGTTGCGCGACTTCACCCCTACCTCGCGATGGTTGGCTTGCGGGATCCAGGGGCTCACGACGGCGGTGCGGTCTTCGGGGAGGTCACGGAGCTTGCGCACGAGCCGACCGAACTGATCGAAGCCCTCCGGGTCGCCCTCGAAGTCGGTGGTGAAGTGGCGGAACGCGTGACCGTAGGAGCCGGGGCCAAGATCGCCCGGTTCGAGCCCGCGGCTGACACACTTCTCCTCAGTCGCCCACGGTCCCCACCAGTCGCAGCCGAACTCCTCCAGCTCCCCCAGTGTGCGTGCGCCGTTGATAAACGCGCACAGCTCCCCGATCGCCTTCGGCGCAAAGCCCCGGATCGAGCGCTCGCAGATCACCGCCGCGCCGTGCTGCATCGGAAAGCGCATCTGACACCCGGCCAGCGCCAGCGCATCGACGCCCTGCTTGGTTTTCACACGCGTCCCGGTGTCGCGAATCGCTTGGAGCATGTCGCGGTAGGCGGTGCTGGGGGTGCGTTGCTCTAGTGGAAGGTAGTTCGGCACGCGCGCCCAGCTGGCTCCGAGGAGATCATCCACGCCATCCTATGAGAGGAGCGGATGGCATTACCGGGACGTGTACGCCAACGGTAGTCTCGCTTCCGTGACCACACACATCGTCCTCCTCCGCGGGATCAATCTTGGCGCGCGCAATCGCGTTCCGATGGGCGAGTTGCGCGAGCATCTGTCTGGGTTGGGGTATGGGGACGTGCGGACGCTGTTGCAGAGCGGGAACGTCGTGCTTCGCGCAGACATGACGCCTGAGCGGTTGTCGAAGGAGATCGAGAAGGAGGTCGAGGTGAGGTTCGCGGTGAAATCGCCCGTTGTGGTGCGAACGCGCGAGCAGTTGGCGGCCATTGTGGCGCTCGATCCACTGCGAGGGGCCGTGGATAACGACAAGCTCTATCAGGTGAGCTTTCTCTCGGATGAACCGAGCGTGGAGGCGATCGAGAGGCTGGAGGGTGCCGATGTCGAGCCCGAGCGCTACGTGCACGTCGGGCGTGAGATCTACGCCTGGCACCCGAAGGGCATCCACAGTTCGTCGCTTGCGAGACTGCTCTCCGATAAGCGTCTCGGCGTTACCGCGACGGCGCGCAATTGGAGTACGACGGTCAAGCTCCTCGATCTCGCGACAAACCACGAGCAAGACGCTTGAGCGCGCAAATGCGCTTGGGTCAGGTCGCGTTGCCGCGCGCTTTGCGGATTGCCGCGAGCCGCGCCGCCAGCTCACCCTCCGCGTCGTCTGGCTTGTAGAACCGCTCGCCCTCGACACCGTCCGGCGCCAGCTCCTGACCCGTTACGTGTCCGGGGTGGGAGTGAGGGTTGTCATACCCCTCTCCACGGCCGCCTGAGCGCAACTGAACCGGTGGCGGGGAGGCGCCGTGGTCACGCACGAATCCCCGTGCCGTCCCGATCGCTCGCTTGGCGGCGTCCGACTTCGGTGCAAGCGACAAGTAGATCGCGGCCTGTGCCAGCGCGAACTGACACTCGGGCAGGCCTGCGTGCTCGACCGCCGCGGCGGCGGCGGTGGCCACCGTGAGCGCTTGGGGGTCAGCGTTGCCGATGTCCTCGCTCGCGAGGATCACCATTCGCCGCGCGATGAAGCGCGGGTCCTCGCCGCCCTCGAGCATCACCGCGAGGTAGTAGAGCGAGGCGTCTGGGTCAGAGCCACGCGTCGCCTTGATCCAGGCGGAGATCGTGTCGTAGTGGCTGTCGGCCTTCTTGTCGTAGTGGACAATGCGACGCTGCAACGCATCTTCGGCGTGCTCGACCGTGACCGGTCCCGGGCTTGTCTCGCACGCCAGCTCCAGTGCGGAGAGGGCGGTGCGGGCGTCGCCCTGCGCGCGTGCGGCGAGCAGCTCGATCGCCTCTTCCTCGACCTCCACATCCCTGCACTCTCCGCGCTCCAGTGCGCGGCGCAGCAGCACGAGCACATCCGTCTCGGTGAGCTCCTCCAGCTCATACAGGCGTGTGCGCGAGAGCAACGCGCGGTTGACCTCGAACGAGGGATTCTCGGTTGTGGCTCCGATGAGCGTCACGAGCCCTTCCTCCACCGCCGGCAGTAGCGCGTCTTGCTGGGCCTTGTTGAAACGGTGGATCTCATCCAGGAAGAAGATCGTGTCGCGCTCGCCCCGCTTGCGCTCGCGTGCGCGATCGAGCACCGCGCGAACCTCCGCTCGTCCCGCTTCCACCGCGCTCAGCTCCTCGAAGGCGGCGTTGGCGCTCGCCGCGACGATCCGCGCTAGCGTCGTCTTGCCGCTGCCGGGTGGGCCGTGGAGGATCATCGAATGGGGCCGTCCCTGCTCGATCGCTGTGCGAAGCGCCGATCCGTGACCGAGCAGGTGCTCTTGCCCGACGAACTCCGCGAGGGTGCTCGGGCGCATACGCGCCGCTAGTGGGGCGGTATCCGGGTGAGCGGTGTGGTGAGGCTGGGTATCCACCGGGTCGAACAGGGATTCCATTGCGACTAGTGTGGCGCAGTAGCGCTTCGATCGCAGATGAGCGGGACCTGGCATAAGGCGTCGGAGGCGTCGTGGGTTCGCTTGCCAGGTAAGGTCTCGCACATGGTGGATACAGGCGAGGAGATCTCAATCCCCCGGCCCGACGGTGGGGCGCTCGCCTCGGAGCTGTTCCTACCGTCCGCCTCGCCAGCTTCTTCTGGGTTCTACCCGGCAGTGCTCGTGCTGCATGAGTCGTTTGGGCTCAACGACGACATTCGTCGCATAGCCAGACGCTTCGCGGATGAGGGCTACGTGGCGCTCGCGCCCGATCTGTTCTCGCACGGGTCGCGCATCGTGTGCATGAGCCGCGTGATGACCGACATGGTGAGGGGGTCGATCGACCGCGAGATCGCAGACATCCTCGCGGCCCGCGAGGTGCTCGCCGGGAGGGCCGAGGTCGACGCCGACCGCATCGCGGTGGCCGGTTTCTGTCTCGGTGGGGGGTTCGCGCTGATCGCCGCCACCAAGCCCGGGTTCAAGGCGGCGGCGGTCAACTACGGCGACGTGCCCAAGGAGCGCGCGAAGCTGGATCGAGCCTGCCCGGTGGTGGGTAGCTTTGGCGCGCGTGACCGGATGTACGGCGGCAACATGGCGGAGCGCTTGGAGGAGCACCTCACGGCGCTTGGAGTGCCGCACGACATCCGCACCTACGACGGCGTGGGGCATTCCTTCTTCTCGCAGTACGACGGCTGGCAGGGGTGGCTGGCGCGGGTACCCACCCCGATGCGCGTGGGTCACGGTGAGGCGGCCGCCGAGGACGGGTGGCGGCGAATGCTCACCTTC
>JBOGYB010000050.1:0-7870 GCA_050696555.1 Solirubrobacteraceae bacterium
GCCTCGACCCTAGTGTCCATTCCCAAGCAGCGTGACGGCCTCGTCGAGCACGGCAACGGCGATGCGCGCCTTCGGCGCCTTTGCGATCCGCGTCTCCCCGTCGCGCGTGATGAGGACCACCTCGTTGTCCTTCGCGTCGAAGCCGATATCGGATCTACCCACGTCGTTGTAGACGACGAGATCGACGTTCTTGTCTGCGAGCATCGCCCGTTTTCGATCGAGACCGGCCTGGCCGAGCTCGGCGCCGAAGGCGACGATCACCTGGCCGTTGTCGCGCCGCTCGGCAAGCGTGCGGACGACGTCGGCGGTCGGGTGCAGCTCGACCTGCCAGGACTCCGAGCCCTTCGGCCGCTTCTCGCCTGTCGCGGCGGGCGCGTAGTCGGCGACCGCGGCGGCCATCAGCAGGACGTCGCAGGTGGGGAACTCGCGCTCGCAGGCGTCCTTCAGCTCGGCGGCCGTGCAGACGCTTCGCACCGTCACACCGGGGGGTGTATCGAGCGCTACGTTGGCGGCCACGAGCACGACGTCGGCCCCGCGGCGGCGAGCAGCGGCGGCGAGCGCGAGCCCCATGAGCCCGGAGGAGCTGTTGCCGACGAAGCGCACGCTGTCGATCGGCTCACGCGTGCCGCCGGCGGTGACGAGCACCCGCAGTCCGTGCCATGACGAGTCGTCGTGTTGGTCTCCCCTCTTGCGGTTTTCCGTTTCGGGGTGACTCGCGTGCGCGTGCGGAGCAGGGCTCTCTCCACGCGCGGGCGCGCGAGTCACCCGCTGAGCAAGGATCTCCTCGCAGGTGGCGAGCAGCCGCTCGGGAGCGGCAAGCCGTCCTACCCCCTGCTCACCGAGCGAGGCGAGACGGCCGCTGTCGGGCTCTATCACGTGCACCCCCCGCGTGCGCAGCGCGTCGAGGTTGGCTTGCGTGGCGGGATGTTCGTACATGTGGTTGTTCATCGCCGGTGCCACCACCAGCGGGCAGGTGGCGGCCAGTGCGCAGCTTGTGAGCAGGTTGTCGGCGAGCCCTCCGGCGAGCTTTGCGAGTGTGTTGGCGGAGGCGGGGGCGATCAGGTAGAGGTCGGCCCTCGCCGCGAGTTGCAGATGAGAGATCGGTTGGTGGGAAGGAGGGGTTTCGCCCGGGAAGGCACCACCTGTGTGGTCCTCGGCGAACTCGTCGAGGAGCACCGGTGCGCCGGTGAGCGCGGCAAACGACGCCTCCCCCACGAAGCGTGTGGAGGTGGGGGTTTGGATCGCGCGCAGCGAGTGTCCGGCGGCGCTCGCGAGCCGTATGAGCTCGAGTGCCTTGTAGGCGGCGATGCCGCCGCTCACGCCGAGCAGGATCTTTGCCATGTTGACTTCTTAGGCGCCGCGCGCTCTCGCCTCAAGCGCTGGTCGAACGCTTGCGCGCTAGAGGGGCTAGCGGTAGTGGTACTTGATCTTCCCCTGCGCGACTTCCTCGAGGGCGATCGTGAGGTAGTTCTTGGAGGAGGTCTCGATCATGGGGGGTGGGAATTCCTCGAAGGCTCCCTCACCGAGGTTGTGGTAGTAGCTGTTGATCTGACGGGCACGCTTGGCGGCCACGAGCACGCTCGCGTAGTTGGAGTCGACGTTGTCGAGCAGGCTGTCGATGCGGGGTGAGGTCATCATGGTTGCGGGAAGCCTTTCCTTGTGGACCCTGGAGTGTAGTGGCTAATGGGTGTGGTTCAGCTCGCCGGAGACGATCTCCACGAGCTCGGAGAGCGCGTCTTCGAGTCTGTCGTTGACGACGACATGGGCGAACTCCTCGCGCGCGTCGAGCTCGCGCTCGGCGACCTCGAGTCTGCGCTCGACCTCCTCGTTGCCATCTGTTCCGCGGCCGATCAGGCGCGTGCGTAGCGCCGCGAGCGATGGTGGTGCGAGGAAGACCTGGATCGCCTCGGGCATCGCGGCGCGCACCTGCCTTGCGCCTTGGACCTCGATCTCGAGAACCACCGGGGCGCCGTCGGCGACACGCTGCTCGAGCTCGCTGCGCAGCGTGCCGTAGCGACGTCCCGCGTAGTTGGCGTGCTCCACGAAGTCCCCCGCCTGCACACGGCGCTCGAACTCTTCGTTTGAGAGGAAGTGGTAATCGACCCCGTTTCGCTCGCCTGGGCGCGGCGCGCGTGTGGTGGCCGATACGGACAGCTCGAGCTGTGGAAGTCGCTCCATGAGACCGCGGATGAGGGTTCCCTTGCCCACGCCGGACGGCCCGGTGATCACAAATACGCGCGCCATCGGCGAGACCCTAGTGTCGGGGGCGGCGGACCCAGCAGAGCTTCTGCCGCGCCGCTCAGCGGCGTAGCAGCGACACGAGCTCGCTGCGCTGGCGCTCTGACAATCCGCCGATGGTCTTACTCGGGGAGATGCGGCAGTTGGTGAGGATCTTGTTCACCTTCACGCGCCCATACTTGGGGACGGCGAGCATCATGTCGAACACCTTCGCCGTCTCCACGTACTCGGGGGGGTTGAGCAGGAGCGTGTGAATCGAGAGCCGACCCGCCTTCAGGTCGCGCTTGAGTTGCGCTCGCTCGGTGCGGATCAGGTTGGCTCGCGCGAGGGCGTCCATACGCTGGTTGAGCGATCTCTCGGGGGCGCCCTGCGGCTTGGTTGTCATGGTCGGAGACATTGGGCCCGTGGCGGTTGGCATAGGGCGGCGAGTCTACACACCCACGCGCGCCATTCAAGGCAAAGTAGCCCAATTCACATGAAGCTCAACCTGAGCTTCAGCTATGTCGAGGATGGTGGATGGTGTGTACGGGGTTTGCAGGGGTTTTCACACCGCCAACCAATCGTTATCTCGACCGTTCGAACGGTTGCACCGTACAGCGCGGTTCTGGGGGGTCAAGCAAGCGAATAATCGCGCAAGCCCCAATATTCAGCACATGCACCGGAGCTCTCGATCAGAGCTCACCTGCGACTCTCGCTGCTGTGAGGGGATCGCGGAAACTCTCGGTCCCCACCGCCACGAGCGTGGCGCCGGCGTCCAGGAACTGCCGTGCGTGGATAGCGGTTTGTATGCCACCCATCCCTATCACCGGAATCGACACGCGCTTGGCGACGGCGGCTACCTGGGCGAGCGCGATTGGCCGGATCGCGGGCCCGGAGAGCCCACCGGTGCCCCCGCCGAGCCAGGGCCTTGCATCTTCGCCGGCGGTATGCGCCGGTCCGGTGGGGGCGAGCGCCATCGCTCGCAGTGTGTTGATCAGCGAAACAGCATTCGCGCCCCCTGCCTGGGCCGCCATCGCACACGCCGCCACATCGGCGCAGTTGGGTGTGAGCTTCACGATCAGTGGCTTGCTTGTTGTCGGGCGTACCCTGGTGAGGACGCGCTCCAGCTGGAGGGGGTCGGCGCCGATGTCAAGGCCTGTGTGGACGTTGGGGCAGGAGACGTTGAGCTCGACCGCTGCGATCTCCTGATGGTCATCGCAGGCGCCTACGAGCTCTGCGATCTCCTCGGCGGTGGAGCCCATCACGTTGGTGATCAGCGGTACGGGCAGGCGCGCGAGCTCCGGTAGATCCTCGGTGAGATAGCGCTCGACGCCCTTGTTGGGTAGGCCGATCGAGTTCACCAGGCCCGCCTGGGCCTCCCACAACCGCGGCGGGGGGTTGCCGGCGCGAGGTTGCAGTGTGATCGTCTTCGATACGAAAGCGGCGAAGGGGAAGCTCTCTTCGAGCGCCTCGCCGAAGGCGGTGCGAGCGGCGATCGCGTCGAACGTGCCCGAACCATTGATGACGGGGTGGGCGAGTGGGATACCGCAGAAATCCACACTCATGAGCGCCTTCCTCGTGGGCGCCCGAGCATACGCACGAAGGAGGGCTTGCTCCACACACGCGGGTACGCGCGAAGTAAGGCGGACTCCGCGCGCGCACGCGAGTCACCCCAAAAAAGAACATCCACAGCCCACCCCACGAGGTGCTTGCTCACGCCCAATCCCCTACTCGCTCCAGCCGCTCGGCGGCGATCACAGGGCCGTCGACGCAGACGCGGGCATAACCGTCGCGGGTGGGCACCACGCAGCCGAAGCAGGCGCCAAAGCCGCACGCCATGCCCGCCTCCAGCGCCAGCTGCGCCGGCACCGAGCGCGTCTCGCACAACGCCCTCACCGCCTCGAGCATCGCGGGTGGACCACACGCGTAGACGGTGGCATGGGTATCCGTGTCCAGCTCCGCGGCAAGGAGGTCGGTGACGAGGCCTTGGCTCCCCACCGAGCCGTCGTCGGTGGCGAGGTGGGCGTCGGGGAGCAGTGCGGCCCCCGCGGCGTGGGGAGCGTCGCGGAAGCCGAGCAGCACCGTCGCGTCGCCGTCGAGTGTGTCTTGCAGGATGGCAAGCGGCGCGATCCCCACTCCCCCACCCACGAGTAGCGCGCGGCGGCCCCGCTCGGGAGGTCGAAAGCCGGCGCCGAGCGGGCCGAGCGCCCACAGGGTGTCTTCCGGTGTGAGCTCGCAGAGGCGGTGCGTGCCTGGGCCCACGTCCTCGAGCAGGAAGTGCGCCTCACCGTCTGTGAAGCGCGCGTAGGAGAAAGCGCGCGGGAGGTATGGACGCTCGTCTTCGCCGGCGCCCCAGCGCTCGGCGGCGGCGAGCATCGCGAACTGGCCTGCGTGCGGCACAGTTGCGCAGAACTTTCCGGGCCCAGTCGCCTTCAAAACGCGATAGGCGCCGAGCGATTCGTTCGCTGTGACGGTGAGCAGCCGCCGCTCGAGCGGCGCGAGGGTGCGTTCGCTCACGCCACCGGAGCGCCGTCGGGGGTGTTCGTCGTAGACGTCGCACCACTGTGGAGCTCCTGTAGCGAAAGCACATCGGGGTCGCCCAGCTTGATCTCCTGGGCGATCGCGCGTGCGGCGGAGACGCCGGCGGAGAGGGTGGTGAGGCACGGGATGCCATGGGAGACCGCCGAGCGGCGGATCTCCCAGCCGTCGGTGCGCGCGCCGAAGCCTGTGGGGGTGTTCACGATCAAGTCGACGTCGCCACGCTCGATCCAGTCGACCACGTGGGGGGAGCCTTCGCCGATCTTGTTGATCGGACGCACAGGTACCCCCATGCGCGCGATCGCCTCGGCGGTGCCGCGTGTGGCGATGATCGCAAAGCCATTGTCGTGGAGAATCTGCGCGACCGCGAACGCGCCCGGCTTGTCGCCGTCTGTGACCGTGATGAATGCGGTCCCTGAACGTGGCAGCGGCGAGCCGGCAGCAGCCTGGGCCTTGGCGAACGCGGTGGGGAAATCTCGCGCTATGCCCATGACCTCGCCGGTGGAGCGCATCTCCGGTCCGAGTACCGAGTCGGCACCGTCGAAACGGTCGAACGGGAGCACGGCCTCCTTTACCGACACGTGGTCGCCGAAACCCAACCCTTCGTGGCCGGTGGGCAGGCCAAGACCCGCGATGCGCTCGCCGAGCATCACGCGGCAGGCGAGCTTTGCGAGTGGCAGGCCCACGGCCTTCGAGACGAACGGCACCGTGCGCGAGGCCCGGGGGTTGGCCTCGATCACATACAACCTGCCCTCATGCACCGCGTACTGCACGTTGAGCAACCCCACCACGCCGATCCCGAGCGCGATGTCGCGGGTGGCGGCGCGGATCTGCTCGAGCATCTCCTCGCCAAGCGAGTGTGGTGGTAGCACGCACGCGCTGTCGCCCGAGTGCACTCCCGCCTCCTCGACGTGCTGCATGATCCCGCCGATCCACACCTCGTGTCCGTCGCAGAGCGCGTCCACGTCGACCTCGACGGCGTTCTCGAGGAAGCGGTCGAGGAAGATGGTGGAGGAGGGGCGTGCCCCCGTCTCGGGTTTGGCCTGTGGCGTGCCGGGCTCGCCGCCGGCGTGAGTGTGCGCGTGCCCGGCGTTGTCATCGCCGGCGGGTGCCTCGCGACGAAGATAGTCGGCAAGGCCCTCACCTGAATAGACGATCTCCATCGCCCTCCCACCGAGCACGTAGGAGGGGCGCACGAGCAGGGGGTAGCCGACATCCTCGGCCTTCTCCAGCGCCTCTGAGACAGAGCAGGCAGTGGCGTAGGGTGGCGCCTTGTAGCCAAGCCGCTCCAGGAGCTCGCCAAAGCGGCCGCGGTCCTCTGCGAGGTCGATCGCCTCGACCGAGGTGCCCAGTAGCGGCACCCCCGCCTCGACCAGGCCGGCGGCCAGCTTCAGGGGGGTTTGGCCGCCGAACTGCACGATCACTCCCTCCGGTTTCTCGACCTCGATCACGCCGAGCACGTCCTCCAGCGTGAGCGGCTCGAAGTAGAGGCGGTCGGAGGTGTCGTAGTCGGTGGACACCGTCTCGGGGTTGCAGTTGACGATCACCGCGTCGCGCCCCGACTCGCGGACGGTCATGGCGGCGTGTACACAGCAGTAATCGAACTCGATTCCTTGCCCGATGCGGTTGGGGCCCGCGCCGAGGATGACCACGGAAGGCCGCTCGCCCCTCGAGATCTCGTGTGCCGCTTTGCGCTCCCAACCTGAGTAGTAGTAGGGGGTGCGCGCAGGGAACTCCGCCGCGCAGGTATCGACCGACTTGAACGAGCGCTCACCGGCGAAGGGGGATTTAGGGTCCTTGGCGAGTCGCTCAAGTTGGCGTAGGAACCACGGGTCGATGGCGGTGCGCTCGTGAATGGGCTCGATCCCCACGTCGCGGCGCAGCAGCTCGAGGATCGCCTCGTAGCGATCCGCGGTGGGGGTGGTGAGACCCGCGAGAAGCTCCTCATCCGAGCAGCCGCGCGGGACGGGCGGCTTGTCGAGCTCGCGCGAGCGCAGCGCCTTGGCAAACGCTTGTGAGAAAGTGCGCCCGATCGCCATCGCCTCCCCCACAGACTTCATGTGTGTGGTGAGGGTGGGAGAGGCACCGGCGAACTTCTCGAAGGCAAAGCGCGGCCACTTCACCACCACGTAGTCGATCGTGGGCTCGAAGCTCGCGGGGGTGACGCCGGTGATGTCGTTGTCGATCTCCTCCAACAGATAGCCCACGGCAAGGCGCGCGGCGATCTTCGCGATCGGGAAGCCCGTGGCCTTCGAGGCAAGCGCCGAGGAGCGTGAGACGCGCGGGTTCATCTCGATCACGAGGATCTCCTCGGTCGAGGGGTTAACCGCGAACTGCACGTTCGAGCCCCCCGTCTCGACTCCCACGGCGCGGATCACGGCGATGGCTTGGTCGCGCAGCTTCTGGTAGAGCGCGTCGGTGAGTGTCTGCTGGGGGGCGACCGTCACCGAGTCGCCTGTGTGCACACCCATCGGATCGACGTTCTCGATCGAGCACACGATCACGACGTTGTCGGCTTTGTCGCGCATCACCTCCAGCTCGAACTCGCCCCACCCGAGGACCGACTGATCGAGCAGCACCTGGCCTATGGGCGAGGCCTCGAGGCCGCGTTTGACGATTCGCTCGTACTCCTCCTCGCTACGCGCGATCCCACCACCCCGCCCGCCGAGTGTGAAAGCGGGGCGCACGATGCACGGTAGTCCGAGTCGCGGGAGCGCCTCGTGCGCGTCCTCGATCGTCGTTGCGATCGCACTTTCGGGCATCTCGAGGCCGGCATCGCGCATCGCGGTGGCGAACAGCTCGCGATCCTCGGCGCAGGCGATCGCGTCGTAGTTCGCTCCGATCAACTCCACGCCGAAGCGCGCCAACGTGCCGTCGTCGTGCAGGGCCTTGGCAAGGTTCAACGCGGTCTGCCCTCCGAGCGTGGGCAAGAGCGCGTCGGGGCGCTCGCGCTCGATGATCATCGCCACCGGCCCCGGTAGCAGCGGCTCGACGTAGGTGGCGTCGGCGAACTCGGGGTCGGTCATGATCGTGGCCGGGTTCGAGTTCACGAGCACGACGCGGAAACCCTCCTCGCGGAGGACACGGCACGCCTGTGTGCCCGAGTAGTCGAACT
>JBOGYB010000051.1:0-7780 GCA_050696555.1 Solirubrobacteraceae bacterium
ACGCTCGGTGGAGCGCTGCTCGGAGCCCGACCCCTGCGGTACGAACGGGTACCAGTAGCCGCGCTTGTAGTTGTAGATGAAGTACAGCGGACGCCCCTTCGCGTCCTTGAAGGAGAACACCGCACACAACAGCCGCTCGCCGTGGCCGGCCGTCTCGATCGAGCTGGACACGGCGTTGATGCCCACCGCCAGGTCTTCGACCGAGCCGTCGTGCAGCACCATCCAGCGATAACCAAAGGAGTCGTCCTCGGTGTGGACTTGCGTGTCGTTCTCGCCCCCGGTGGCCACCACCACCTCTTCCATCTCTTTAATGGTGGCTTCGAACTCACTGGTTTGAAGTGCCTGGAACACGATCGCGGCCGTCCCCGCCGGCTCGATCTGGTGTTCGGTTTGAAGCGCCACGTAAGCCGTAGAGATCGCAAACAGACGGTCAGGCGCTGGGCCCTTGACCTCGTGGCGCCCGGTGAGGATGTCTCTGAGGCCCACGGATCAGGCGGCGCTCTGGAGCTGTGACTCGAGCCGACTGAGCGCGTCGAGGCGCTTCTCGAGCGTTGGGTGGTCGGAGAAGAGGTTCATCAGCGACTTCTTCGTACGTGCGGGGATGATGAAGAACGCGCTCATCCCTTCCGCCCTGCGCATATCCTGGCTGGGGATGCGCTCCATCGTCCCGCTGATCTTCAAGAGCGCTGAGGCGAGCGCGCTCGGGCGGCCCGTCAGCACCGCCGAGCCGCGGTCGGCGGCGAACTCGCGGTAGCGCGAGAGCGCCTGCAGAAGCAGGAAGGAGATTGCATACACGAGTACCGACACGAGCAGCACGATCATCACATCCTCCTCCTCTTCGTTGGAGCGCCCGTACCCGCCGCCGAACCCTCCTCCGAAGAAGAGCGCGAACTGGGCGATCAACGAGGCGAGGGTCGCGAAGAAGCTGGCAAGAGTCATCACCATCACGTCGCGGTTGATCACGTGGGTGAGCTCGTGTGCCATCACGCCTTCGAGCTCCGCGGTGTCGAGCATCTGCAGAATCCCCGTTGTCGCGCACACGGTCGCCTTCTTCTGCGAGCGGCCCATCGCAAACGCGTTGGGCATCGACGTCTCCATCACACATACCTTCGGCTTGGGCAGGTCGGCCTGCACGCACAGCCGCTCGATGATCCCGTGCAACTCAGGCTCTTCCTCGGGCGACACCTCTTTTGCGCCAAGCGTCGACAGTGCGATCTTGTCGGACGCGAAGAACTGCACGAGCAGCATGAACAACGCGATCACGATGATGAACCCGGCCGCGGCCCCGAGCGCGAACAGGACACCGACGAACACCACATAGACGAGTCCCAACAGGAACATCGTCATCAGCATCCGCGCCTGCAGGCCGCCGTCTTTGCCGAAGTTGGATCGCCGCTTTGCCATCTCAGTTGATTGTAGAGTCACCCGGTGCCGACGTCGCCGTCAGGGGATTTCTCATGAAGCCGGAAGTCATCCTCTTCGGCATCTCGATCAAGACATTCGGTGTTACTTTCGCGCTTGGCTTCCTCGCCTGCGGCATGGTCATCGCCCGGCGTCTGCGGGAGCTCGGCAAGCCGGTGGACTGGGCTTACGAGATCGTGTTCGCCGCGCTCGTGGGTGGGTTGGTGGGCTCGCGCGCGTACTACGTGATCCAGAACTACAGTCAGGTGAAGGGGGATTTGATCGGCTCCATCTTCTCGGGGTCCGGTCTGGTTTGGTATGGCGGCGCGATCGGGGGCGCGATCGGGGTGATCTTCTGGATGGTGTGGCGCAAGGCGCTAAACCTCGTGATGCTCGATATGTGTGCCACCGTGCTCGCGCTGGGCTACGGCATCGGGCGCATCGGCTGCCAGGTGTCGGGTGACGGGGACTATGGCATCGCTTCCAAACTGCCCTGGGCGATGGGGTATCCCCACGGCACCGTCCCAACGCCGCCGGGCGTCGCCGTGCAGCCGACGCCGATCTACGAGACGCTCGCGATGTGTTTGCTCGCCTACTTCCTGTGGAAGCTGCGTGACAGGGTGCGTCCTGGTGTGATCTTCGCTCTGTATCTCCTCTTCAGTGGCTTGGAGCGGTTGCTCGTGGAGTTCATCCGTCGCAACAAAGAGGTGCTCGTGGGTCTGACCGCGCCGCAGGTGGAGAGCGTCGTGCTGATGGTCTGCGGCGCGGCGTTGCTGTTCGCGCTGATCCCGCGCGGTCGGCTTTCGCCCTCGGCGACCTAGCCGCCATAATCCAAGCATGGCAACCGGCACGAGCCTTTCGCATGTATTTCCCCTGGGAAGTCGCCTCAATGAGCGCGGGCACGTCGAGATAGGGGGGTGTGACACGATCGAGCTGGCGCGTGAGTTCGGCACACCCGCGTATGTGGTGGCCGAGGACGATCTGCGCGCACGCGCACGCGCCTTCACGCAGGCGGGTCCACAAGCGGGGCACGAGGACTTCCATGTGGTGTTCGCCTCCAAGGCCTTCCCTTGCACCGCCGTGCTCGCTCTGCTCGCCGAAGAGGGCCTGTGGTGTGACGTGGCCTCGGGGGGAGAGCTTCACCTGGCGCTCGCCGCGGGCTTCCCGCCAGAGCGCATCCTCATGCACGGCAACGCAAAGTCCCTTGCGGAGCTCCGGATGGCCTTCGAGCAGGGGATCGGACTGATCGTGATCGACAATTTCGACGAGATCGATCGCCTTAAGGGAATGGGGGAGAGGGCCGATAACCAGCGGCAAGCAGTCCTACTCCGCGCAACTCCCGATGTTCGCGGTGATACCCACGAGAAGATCTCAACCGGGCAGGCCGACTCGAAGTTCGGCTTCTCGATGGCGGAGGTTCCCACCGCGATAGAGCTGGTGCAAGGGATCGACGGTCTCGACCTGCAAGGCATTCACGCCCACATCGGCTCGCAGCTGCTCGAGCTTGAGCCGTATCGCCGCGAGGCCGCCGCGCTTGCCCGAATCGGTGAGTTGAGGGTTGGCGGATTTCCCATCTACGATCTTGGTGGGGGCCTCGGGGTGGCCTACACCGATACCCAACACCCCCCTGAGATCGAGCAGTGGGTGAGCACCTTGGTCGAAGCCGCCCACGACGCCGGAATCCCCGCCGATGCGCGACTACTGGTAGAGCCCGGCCGCGCGCTCACCGCCAACGCGGGGGTCACGCTCTACACGGTGGAGAGCGTCAAGCGCAACGTCTCCACCTGGGTGGGGGTGGACGGTGGCATGTCCGACAACCTACGCCCCATGCTCTACGGGGCAGTCTACGAAGCCCATGTGGCCGATCGCTTCGGTGCCGGGGGGGGCGAAGTCGCACCGTGCACGATCGCCGGTAAGCACTGCGAGTCAGGCGATGTAATAGTGCGCGAGGCGCTGCTCGACAACCCCAAGTCAGGCGATGTGATCGTAACTCCCGCCACCGGCGCTTATGGTTTTGCGATGGCGAGCAACTACAACGGAGTGCCCCGCCCTCCCGTGATCTTCTGCAAGGACGGCGACGCCCGCGTGGTGGTTCGGCGTGAGCGCTTCGAGGATCTGACGGCGCGCGATGTCGGTTAGCGAGACCCCACCCGGGAAGGTCTCGGAGGAGGCCCTAAGTCAGGGAGCATTCGCCCCTACCGGGCCTTTCAATGTCGGTCTGCTCGGCTACGGCACGGTCGGCTCGGCCTTCGCCGCGTTGCTCGAGGAGCGGGCTGGGGAGATCGAGCGCATCGGCGGGCGTCGACCGCGATTGAGCGGAACGCTCACCACGAGCCGAGGCAGCTTCCAGGAGATCCTCGACAGCTCCGAGCTGATAGTCGAGCTGATCGGCGGCATCGAGCCCGCCCGTGAATACCTGCTTGCGGCTCTCTCCGCCGGCAAGCACGTGGTTACCGCCAACAAGCAGCTCCTCTCCCAACACGGCGAGGAGCTCTTCCAGGCCGCCCGTGACGGTGGCGCGCAGTTGCGCTTCGAGGCCGCTGTAGCGGGCGTTGTCCCGGTGATCCGGGTGCTCTCGGAGTCGCTCGCCGGCGCCTACGTGGAGCGAGTGCACGGGATCGTCAACGGCACCACCAACTTCATCCTCACGGAGATGACCAAGGGCTCCAGCTACGAGCAAGCGCTCGCGGAGGCACAGCGCCAGGGATTCGCCGAGGCCGACCCCTCAGAAGACGTCTCCGGTCGTGACGCCGCCGCCAAGATGGCGATCCTTGCACGGCTCGCGTTCTCGACCCCCGTTCACCTGGATGACGTGCCCCATGAGGGCATCGAGCACCTGCAAACCGACGACATCCAGTACGCCCGCGAGCTGGGGCTCGGCCTGAAGCTGATCGGCACGGCGGAGCGACGCGACGGGGGGCTGTCGGTGCGTGTGCACCCTGCGTTCCTCTACTCGGGGCATCCCCTTGCGTCTGTGAGTGGGCCGTTCAACGCCGTCACGGTCGAGTCCGATGCGATCACCGAGATCACTATGTCCGGTCCGGGCGCGGGGGGGAGGCAGACGGCGAGCGCGGTGCTGGGTGATCTAGTCAGCGCGATGCTCCCTCCACCGGTGTTTCCGCCCCCGATCGACCCGCTCCCACTAGTGCATGATGTGGAGAGCGGCTTCTACATCCACATGGAGGTAGCCGACCGGCCGGGTGCGCTGGCGGCTGTGGCCCAGGTACTCGGCGAGCACGGCGCCTCGATCAAGTCGGTGGTGCAACGCGGCCTTGGCGAGCACGCGCGCCTCGTGATGATCATCCACCCACTTGCCGAATCCCGTGTGCGCGAGGCGCTGGGACGCGTAGCAGCGCTCGACTTCATACGCTCCACCCCACGGGCCATAAGGGTCATCGAAGAGGAGTTCATGTAATCCACCCTCCCGCGAAGCGGGTTGGGGAGCATCCCTAGAGAGGTTCATGTGAGCAATGCGATTTCTATGAGCAAGACCCATGTACCGTTGATCGAGCGCTACCGCGACCGGCTGCCTTTCGACGAGGGCGACCCGATCGTGAGTCTGCAAGAGGGGTCCACGCCATTGCTCCGCGCTCCCGTGCTCTCGGAGATAGTGGGCGCAAGTGTGCGTCTCAAGCTGGAGGGAGCCAACCCCACCGGCTCGTTCAAGGATCGCGGCATGACCTGTGCCGTCTCCGCTGCCGTCCGCGACGGTGCCAAGGCGGTGATCTGCGCCTCCACCGGCAACACCGCCGGGAGCGCTGCCGCATATGCCTCGCGCGCGGGCATCACCTGCGCGGTGATCGTTCCTGACGGGAAGATCGCCGAAGGCAAGATGGCCCAGACGCTGATCCACGGCGCCCGCGTGATCTCACTTGCGGGCAACTTCGACCAGGCGCTTCGGCTCGTTCGCGAGCTTGCCGAGTCCCATCCCATCGTGCTCGTCAACTCCGTCAACGAATTTCGCATCGAAGGTCAGAAGACAGCGGCATTCGAGATCCACGAAGACCTCGACGGCGAGCTGGAAGCGCTCTGTATACCGGTGGGCAACGCGGGCAACATCACCTCCTACTGGCGTGGCTTCCGCGAGATGGGAGCAAAGCCCAAGCTGTTCGGTTTCCAAGCAGAGGGCGCCGCTCCGCTGGTGCTCGGCCATACGGTCGAGCAACCGGAAACGGTTGCCTCCGCAATTCGCATCGGCCACCCGGTGCGCGGTGAGGACGCTATCGCCGCCACGCGAGAATCGGGCGGCGCCATCCGCGCGGTGAGTGACGCGGAGATCCTCACCGCCTATCGCCTGCTCGCCTCCAAGGAAGGCATGTTCTGTGAGCCCGCCTCCGCGGCATCGGTGGCGGGGCTGCTCAAGTACGGGGCAGACGGAGCCAAGCAGATTGTGTGTGTGCTCACTGGTCGGGGCATCAAGGATCCCCAGACGGCCATCGAGCACAACGGTGGCAAAGTCATCTCCTGCCCGGCTGAGATAGCCGCGATCGAAGAGGCGGTTCTGGGGGCCGGTCCCCGGTGATCCGCAGGCGCGTCGTCCGCGTCCCGGCGTCCTCGGCAAATCTCGGTCCCGGCTACGACTGCTTCGCCGCGGCGCTCGGTCTCCATCTGGAGCTGGAGGTGCTGGAGACGGGAGGCTTCGCCGTCGAGACCGACCTGGCCGTTTCGCGGGGGCCGGAGAACTTATGTGTGCGCGCGTTCGCCTCCCTGCACCCCCCGGATGACTTCACGTTCCGGATTCGCTCCGCGATCCCACTCAGCGGTGGGCTCGGCTCCAGCGCCGCGGCGATAGTCGCTGGATTGCTTGCCGCCGATCACCTCTTCGAGCTCGATGTCGACCTGCTGTCGTGTGCCACTGAGATCGAGGGTCACCCCGATAACGTCGCCGCCGCTATCAACGGCGGCCTTGTGGTGTGTGCCGACGGTGACTCCACACGTTTCGACCCGCCTACGGGACTCGAGGCGCTGGCGGTGGTTCCCGAGCAAGCCGTACGCACCGCCGACGCCAGGCGTGCGCTCCCCGCGCGCGTACCGATCGAGCAGGCGGTGTTCAACGTCGCCCACGGTGCCCTGCTTACGCTCGGACTCGCCCGCGGGGACTGGGATCTCGTGGCGCGGGGTCTCAAGGACAGCTTGCACGAGCAACGTCGCTCGCACCTGTTCCCTCGCTCCTACGACCTCGCGCGACGTGCACCTGAGCTGGGGGCCCTCGGGGCCACCATCTCCGGCGCCGGACCCACGGTGCTCGTGTGGTGCTTCTACGAGCAAACGGGCACCGTGGTGGAGGCGCTTGCTCCGCTGATCGAGGGATGGGCGACGCTCCTGCGAGCTCCCTTCGAGCTGCAGGGCGCCTACGTCGCGGAGATGTAGCCTTAAGTGATGACGACCCACGACGAGGGTTATTTCCCGCGCGAGACCTCCATCCTGAGGATGGTCCACGAAGAGAAGGCCGTCGGGCTCATGTACGGCCAGCGTGCGCTCTGCGTTGGGGCGGTGAAGCCCCTCAACTACGTCGGTACGAGCGAACACACTCGCAACAAGCGCACTCCGTTCCGTCGCATCACCCACACGGGTGGGATGTTCGAGGTCGTGTTCTTCGGCACACGCACCCAAGCTGACCGTGTGCTCACCGCAGTGGACGTCATGCACGAGCGGGTATTGGGCGAGTTGCCCGAAGACGCCGGGCCCCACTACCCCGCCGGCACCCCCTACTCGGCGTTCGACCCTGAGCTGATGCTGTGGACCGTCGCAGTCATCGCAGACTCAGCCGAGTGGTTCTACAACCGGCTCGTGCGACCGCTTACAGCCGATGAGCGCGAAGCGCTGTGGCAGGACTACATCTACTTCGCCGAGCTCTTCAAGATGCCCCGCTCGGCGGCCCCGCCCACGTACCGCGAGTTTCGCGAGTGGTACGAGCAACAGCTCGCGGGCAAGGATCTCCACCTCACAGGCGAGGCGCGCTTCATGGGTCATGCGTCGGCGTTCGAGATCCCCATGCCATCCAACCGCCGGCCTGCCAAGTCTCTACATGACCTCGTGATGCTCGGTTCACTACCACCGCGAGTGCGCGAGCTATACGGGCTGACCTACACTCCCGCCCAGCGGGTGGCCTGCGCGGCGGTGCTCGCCTCGGGACGCCTCACCCGAATGCTCGCCCCCCGCTCGCTCACCCACGGCTCCTGTGTCCCCGAGTTCGAAATGGTGGCCGCCACCGAGCGTCGCCGCATCGAGAAGGGGCAGCCCACGCCGCAGCTGGCAGGCTGAGGTCCCTCCGTTTTGCGCGGTAGCGGAGTGGCTCCCTAACGCAGGTGTGCCAACCGCTCGCGGGGAGCCGTCATCCCCGGCAGACGCTCGAGCAACTCGCCGGCCAGCGCAAGAT
>JBOGYB010000052.1:0-7561 GCA_050696555.1 Solirubrobacteraceae bacterium
GCGCAAGCTTGATCTCCTGATCGCCTGTCGCTTCCTCGACTTCTCGCGGGTCGAGGCCGGCATCGTGGGCCGCTTCGAAGACTCGCTCGGGAACGCTCAGGTCGTGGCCCTCCTGAAAAGCGTTGCGGAACGCTTGAAGCGCAAACTCGCGGCCAACCCCCTGCTTGTCGGCAAAGGTCGCTGCGCGCATCGCCGTCAGGTAGTTCCCGGGCCACGGATCGGGCCAGCGCAGCAGCGGCAGACCGTAGGAGAGCGCGCGCCGCTCGACCTCCGCCATTCCCATCCGACGGCGCTCAGGATCGTTCAGCGACCACGACGACCGCCCGGTGAGCTTGAAGATGCCGCCAAGCGACACGGGCTGCCAGCGAACAGGCTCAGGCAGCTCTTCGCCTATCCGCTCGGCCGCCAGATAGGCGTATGGCGAGCCTAGATCGAAGTAGAAGGTGGTTTGCAACACGATCCTTGAGAATTTGGAGGCACTCGGCAACTGGTCGCTGAGCAGGGCCCCACCGGGGAAGGTCATTCTCGGCGAACTGGCCGAGAGGATGGTTCGATGACCGTACGCTTTCGCAATCTCGACTTCGATACAACCCTGCCGATGGATCAGTGGCCGGCCGAGGCGATTGAGACCGTCGTCGACCGTGGCTCACTGTCCGATTGGCGGCAGCTCGCCAAAGCAATCCGGAGCAACCCGTGGGGTCCCTGAGGCACGTAGGCAGCCACGCGACAGCGAGCGACTAGCAAACTTCGAAACCTCTACGCCGCGAACCGCTGCGCGCTGCGTTCTCTGCGCTTGGCGGCCTCGACCTCGCGGTCCTTCGGCGGGGCGGACGTCACCAGTTCGCTCAACAGGCCCGCTGACACTCGCGCTATCTCCTCGACTGCACGCTCGAACGCGGTGGCGTTCGCTTGTGAGGGCTTGGTGTAGCCGCTGATCTTCCGCACGTATTGAAGGGCCGCCTCGTGAACCTCGTCTTCGGTGGCGGGGGGCTCGAAATTGTGGAGTGTTCTTATGTTTCGGCACATGCACAGGAGGCTAGCGGGTCGGGAATGTGCGCCACGGGCAAGACTTCCCAGTGGGCCTCCCACTCAAGGGGCGACCCCGCTGAGCCGATGCATTCGCATGGGTGCTCGTCAACCTCCGCCCAGTCGGGTGTCAGGGCGACGCAAATACGTGAGCTGGGCGATGTGTGGGGTGCTCGCCGGCGGATCGCCGACGCGGGATACCTCGCCTTCTACCCCTTGGTGTACCTCGCTGTGATTGCGGCTCGTCGCCGCCACGGCGAGCGCATCGGCGTGGGCATGTGGCTCGACGGGACGATCGGCGCCGCGGCGTGCGCAACCTTGGGCGCCGTGTTCGTGCTCGAGCCGGTGCTGAAAGCCACCCAGGGAGAATCGCTCACCGGGGCGCTCACGAACATCGCCTACCCGATCGGGGACCTGACGCTGCTTGCAATGCTCGTAGTCACGACGGCGACTGTCGGGTGGCGCGGCGCACGCGGGCTCGCCCCGCTCGCGGCGGGCATGGCGCTGTTCGCGCTCTCCGACACGCTCTATCTCGTGGAGAACGCGAACGGCAGCTATCAAGCCGGCGGGGTACTCGACGCGGGTTGGCTCGTCGCGTTGGTGTTGATGGCAGGGGGCGCCGCAACGTTCACCCGAACCGGACGGCACCCGACCGACCATACGCTCCGGTCAGGGCGCGCAATCGTGCCGGGTATGGCCGGACTGCTCGCGCTGGTAGTGCTCGGAGTGCAGCCCTTCACTAGCTTGAACACCACGAGCCTCGTCTGCGCGCTGCTCACGCTGGCGCTCGTAGTCACACGCATGACCCTCTCGTCGCAGGAAACCGCGGGGCTGCTCGTCGCGCGCGAGCGCGAGGCGGCGCTCGACCCGCTCACCGGCCTCGCCAACCGTAGAATCCTGCTCTCCGACCTGAGCAAACAGGCCGCCGACGCGAGCGATTGGCATCCCACGCTCCTCGTGCTGTTCGACCTCGATGGCTTCAAGAGCTACAACGACACGTTCGGACACGGCGCGGGGGACAGCCTGCTCATACAGGTGGCTAGCTCCCTGACGGATGCCCTCGGCGATCGCGGTCGCGCTTATAGGCTCGGAGGGGACGAGTTCTGCGCGTTGCTGTCTGTCGCCCCCCATGCACCCGAGCTCGTCGGCGAAGAACTGGCGGGCGCGATGACCCAGGAGGGCGAGGGCTTCCTCGTCACCTCCAGCTACGGTTGCGCACTGGCGCCGATGGACAGTCGCGATGCGAGTGCCCTGCTGCGCCGCGCCGACGACGAGATGTACGCACGCAAGGGTCGACGCCGGCCCGGCACCGAGAATCAGATCCAGGACGTGCTGATCGCGGCCCTCAGCGCTCGCGATCCCGGCATGAAGTCTCACGCCACAGACGTCGCATCGCTCGCCGCGATCGTGGGGGAGCAGTTAGGACTTGGCCCCACCGAGTTGCGCACGCTGAGTCACGCGGCCTCCCTGCACGACATCGGCAAGATCGCGATACCCGACGAGTTGCTTGACAGGGCAACCCAGCTCGACCCCCGTGAGCGGCGCTTCCTGCAAACACACCCACTGATCGCTCAGCGCATCATCTCGGCCGCACCCGCTCTTGGCTCCGCCGCGCAGATCGTCCGCTCCGTACAGGAGCGATGGGATGGAAGGGGCTACCCCGACGGGCTGATCGGCGAGGCGATCCCGCTTGCCTCCCGCATCATCGCTGTGTGTAACGCGTACAACACGATGACACGACCCCATACCCATCGCGACGCACTGAGCCATGAGCAGGCGGTCGCCGAGCTGGAACGGTCTGCCGGGACGCAGTTCGACCCCAAGCTGGTGAGAACCCTCATGGGGGTACTCGCCCATCCTCCACAGCACCCGGCACCAACGCTTCCCACCCCAGCGCAAACCGCTGACCTGCTGGTAAGCCGCGAGGCAGCGGCGCGCAGGCACTTGGAGGCGCAGCTCAGCTACCAGTCCGACCACGATCCCCTCACCGGCCTGCTCAATCGCAGACGTTTCTCGGAGGAGCTCGAACGCGTGCTGCGATACGCCTCCCGCTATGGCCGCCCGGGGGCCTTGCTGATGCTCGACCTCGACAACCTCAAGCTGCTCAACGACTCCCACGGTCACACTGCCGGTGACGACGCGGTGAAGCTCATCGCTCGTGAGATCCTCGGCCGGGTGAGAGCAACGGACGTCGTGGCCCGCCTGGGAGGCGACGAGTTCGCCATCGCGCTGCACGAGGCGGACGAGCCGCGAGCGCTCGCCGTCGCGGAGGACATACGCGTGCACCTTTGCGATTGCGAGATCGATCCACCCCTGCACGTGAGCATGGGGATCGCTCTGTTCGAGGGCGACCAGGAGCTGATCGCTGACGACCTTTTGACGGCTGCTGACGTCGCATTGTACGACGCGAAGGAGTCAGGGCGCGCGCAGATCCGTGTCTATCGCGGCGACGCGGGAGCGGCACTCGGCTGGGTTCAGAGGGTCCGCGACGCGCTCGCCCAGGAGCGCTTCGTGCTCTACACCCAGCCGATAGTCGACTTGCGCAACGGCCGCGCCACCCACCGCGAGCTGCTCGTGCGGATGCTCACCGACGACGGCGACACGATCCCACCCGACGCTTTCATCCCCACCGCCGAACGCTTCGGCCTGATCTGCGACGTCGACCGCTGGGTCACAAGCAGGGGCCTTGCCCTCGCGCGCAAAGGGGAGGGTGTCAGCATCAACCTTTCCGCTCACTCCATCGGCGATCCCCGCATCCTCGAGCTGGTGCGGATGGCGCGTCACGAGGGTCTTGGCGACGGGCGCGTCATCTTCGAGATCACAGAGACGGCGGCGATGGCGAGCATGCAGGATGCCCGCGCGTTCGTAGAGGCGCTGGGAGAGTTGGGGTGCGATGTCGCCCTGGATGATTTCGGCACCGGGTTCGGGTCGTTCAGCTACCTCAAGCACCTCCCCAGCCGGTATCTGAAGATCGACATCGAATTCGTGCGTGACGTCGCCTCCAACGTGACCGACCAACAGGTTGTGAAGGCGATCACCGATGTGGGGCACAGTCTCGGCAAGCTCATCATCGCCGAGGGTGTGGAGCACCGCGCTACCCTGAATGCGCTGCGGGGCTATGGCGTGGACTACGCCCAGGGGTTCTATCTTGGAAGGCCGCAGCGGGTCTCCCCAACCACGCGCTTCGAGCAGGCACTGCGCGCGAGCCCCACCCCGCAGGACGCCACCAAAGCCGGGTAGCACCGCGTGACCACTGGCGAGGACCGATGAGTTCCTCGCCCCCAAAACGTCATATCTTTGAAGCCCAACCGCAGGAGGACCGAAAATGACTGCGACCGACACCAAGACCCACCTCACCCAAGTGAGCACGGTGATCGTGCCCGTCACCGACCAGGACCGGGCAATCGAGTTCTACACCGAGAAGCTCGGCTTCGAGAAGCGAGCGGACATCCCCTTCGGCGATGGGGAGCGCTGGATTGAAGTGGCGCCCCCGGGGGCCGACACGACACTCGCGCTGATGCCCCCACGCGAAGGCGAATCTGCCGGCATCGAGACGCGGGTAGCGCTCCGCAGCACCGACATCGACGCCGACCACGCCAATCTGCTCGCTCGCGGGGTGGACGTCGACCCGGAGGTGATGCGCATGGGAGATCCTGTGCCGCCGATGTTCTTCCTCCGCGACCAGGACGGCAACCGCATGTTCGCGGTGCAGCTCGGTTGAGATGTGTCAGGATCGGGGGGCTTGGCGCGCATCTCACTCGTTTCGCTTGCCACGAGCCATGACCTGAGCCGAGCAGAGAGCTCATCGCCAAGCGTTTAGGAGCGCAAGCGATGAGTTTCGGGCGAGGAGACCGTCCAACCCGACGCGACTTCAAGCGCAAGACGAAAGGAAAGGAACACATGACATCGCTGACACGCTGGGTGTTGACCCACAAGCGCACTGTCGTCATCTTCTGGGTGGTACTCACGCTGATCGGCATGGCCTCCTCCGGGACGGCGAGCAAAGCGCTCAAACAGAAGTTCTCGGTGCCCGGCAAGGAAGGGTGGGTGACAAACCAGCAGATCGGCAAGCACTTCAACGGTACGGGCGGCAACGGCGCGCCGTTGATGCCGGTGGTGACCCTCCCCGCCGGTGTGTCGGCAAGCTCTCCCAAGGTGCGAGCAGAACTGCAGGCCGTCGAAGCGCGCCTGGCGCAAATCCTTCCCGGGAGCCGCATGGCGGGCTACGCGAGCACCGGCAGCAGCGCCTTCCTCTCCAAAGACGGGCACACCACGTTCATCGTCGCCTACCCCCCGCCGGACCGCACGCAAGCCTTTGAAGACAACCCCAAGGCGGCGGAAAAAGCGAGCGCGGCACTGAAGTGGATGACGGTGGCCGGAGCACCCGTGCACCTGACGGGTTTTGATGCGTTGTCCGTGCAAAGCGGCGGGGGCAACGGCCCTGGCGTCCTCGTGGAGGCCCTGCTCGGCGGGTTCGGCGCGCTGCTGGTGCTGGCATTCGTATTCGCCTCGTTCCTGGCGATCGTGCCGATCATGATGGCGATCGTCTCGATCCTCACCACCTTCCTCGTGGTTTGGGGGTTTACGACGATCACCGAAATCTCACCGATCGTGCAGTTCCTGATCGCACTCATAGGACTAGGGGTATCGATCGACTACGCCCTCATCGTGGTGGTGCGCTGGCGCGAGGAGCGTGCGCACGGCCTCGAGGGAGACGCCGCGATCCAGCGCGCGATGGAGACCGCCGGACGGGCTGTGGTGTTCAGTGGCACCACGGTCGCCATCGGGCTGCTCGCGTTGATCGCACTGCCACTCCCGTTCCTGCGCTCGGTGGGGTATGGCGGGATGCTGATCCCCTTGATCAGCGTGATCGTCGCGGTCACACTCCTGCCGGTTGTGCTGAGCAAGCTCGGCCCGCGTCTGGATTGGCCGCACGTGCGCAGCGACGACAAGGCCTCGCACTCATGGACGAGGTGGGCGCAGCTGGTGGTGCGCAATCGCTGGGTTGCGGCCCTCGGCGCCGCGGCGGTGCTCGCGGCGCTCGTGCTCGCGGCCACGAACATCCAGCCCGGGCTCCCCAACGTGAACACGATCGCCAAGCAGGGCGACGCCAAGCAGGGGCTGCTCGCGTTGGAGAAATCGGGGATCGGCTCGGGTGTGTTGCTCCCGAACGAGGCGCTGGTGGAAGGATCGACCTCGCCTGAGAAGGTGGCGAGCGCGATGGCGGCAGTACAGGGAGTGCAGGGCGCCGTGGCCCCCACCTCGCCCGAGTGGCGCCAGGGAGGGGCGACGGTGGTGGACAGCTTCACAATCGCCGACGGCTCCTCCACAACTGGACGCGACACGCTCGACCATGTGCGCACCGCCGCCCACGAAGCCGGTCCGGAAGTGCGCCTCGGCGGGCTTCAAGCCCAGAACGAGGATTTCATCGAAGCGGTGTACGGGAACTTCCCGTTGATGATCGCCCTCATCGCCGTCATCACATTCATCCTGCTCGCACGTGCTTTCCGCTCGCTGCTCTTGCCATTGAAGGCGGTGATCCTCAACATCATCAGCGTGGGAGCGGCTTGGGGAGTGCTCGAGCTGGTGTGGCAGCGCGGGCACGGGTCGCACTTCATCTGGGGTATCCCCGCGACCGGCTCTGTGACGGCGTGGATACCGCTGATGGTGTTCGCGTTCCTGTTCGGTTTGTCGATGGACTACGAGGTGTTCATCCTCGCGCGTATGCGCGAGGAGTACGACGCCACCGGTTCCACCGACAGCGCGGTGATACGCGGCATCGGGCGCACGGGTCGTTTGGTGACGAGCGCCGCCTTGATCCTGTTTCTCGCGTTCGTGTCGCTCGCCTCAGGGCCGGAGACGGAAATCAAGGTGCTCGCGACAGGACTGGCGGCGGGCATCCTGCTCGACGCGACGGTCATCCGCGCGTTGCTCGTACCGGCGGTCATCTCCCTGTTCGGGCGCTGGAACTGGTGGCTCCCCCACCTCCCAGCGCGGATCTTGCGCGTGGAGCCCTCGATCCCGCAGGCCGCCCCCAGCGAGAGCGCGGGCTAGGAGGAATGGCTTGGCCGGAGCGCTTGCGGGCGCTTCGGCCATCTCGCCTCGAGACAGGAGAAGACCCGGCTTGACGACTCGCTTTCACGACCGTCATGACGCGGGAGGGCAGCTCGCCGCGCTGCTGGAGCCATATCGCGGCGCGCGGCCCGTAATCGTGGGCATTCCCCGTGGGGGTGTTCCGGTCGCCGCGGAGGTTGCACGAGCCCTTGGCTCACCACTCGATATCGCGGTCGTACGCAAGGTCGGTGCACCGCGGAACCAGGAGTACGCGATCGGCGCGGTCGCCGAGGGCGGGGTGCGCTTGCTCAACGACGAGGCGGTGCGCACTCTCCGGATCTCAACGGCCCAACTGCTGTCGCTCCTCGCACGCGCCGAGAGCGACCTGCACGAGCGACTGCGCCGCTATCGCGGGGTGCGCTCTCCGGTCGCATTGGGGGGTCGTATGGCGATCCTGGTAGACGACGGCCTTGCCACCGGC
>JBOGYB010000053.1:0-7545 GCA_050696555.1 Solirubrobacteraceae bacterium
CCGCGGTCATCGACGAGCAGGCGATCCTGTCGATCGCCCTGAACAAATCAGGCGGCGTCGAGTTCCGTGCCGAGGTCATGGGCGGCGACGGTTCGGCCACCAGTGCCGACAAGGGGACCTCTTATCGAAAGCTGCTCTGCATCGCGTTCGACCTCGCGACGCTGCGTGCCTACAGCGACGTGTCTTTCCCGCGCTTCGTCTACCTCGACGGCGCACTTGAGCAACTCGACCCGCGCAAGCGCGAGAACCTCATCGAGGTCTTCCGAGAATACGCGGCGGCCGGGCTTCAGCCGATCATCTCGCTCATCGACAGCGACCTGCCCGCCCCGCTTGGCACCAGTCCACGAACGCTGGCACCCGAGGACGTCGTGCTGACCCTCCACGACGAGGGCCAAGACGGTTTGCTGTTCAAAATGCCGGCTTGGTAGCCCTTCATGCGGTGGCCAGAGACGCGCTCACAGGTCTATCTTTCGCCCAAGCCGAATCTGCCCTAGATAGGCAGTTTCACGGCAGCCAACCGTCATGATTTGCATGTTTTGCGGAGAAAACCGCAAGCCAACGCGAGAGCATGTATTTCCGCAATGGCTCGCGCGCTTCGTCGGCGACGACGCTGGAATTGATACGTATCTATGGAAGCTCGGCGCAAGCCCGGTCGAGCGCGGTCCGTATCTCAATCGCCTTCTCACCGATCTAGTACTCCGCAAGGTTTGCGCGCCCTGCAATTCCGGCTGGATGAGCGAGCTCGAGACCGAAGCGAGGCCTCTGCTTATTGATCTGATAGCCGGGCGGGTAATCACACTCAACTCACAGGTGCGAGCCGTGCTTTTGCGATGGGCGCTAAAGACTGCCGCGGCTCTTGGCCCAATACAAAAAGCTCCTGATGCCGTAGGCGTCGGTTTCCGGCGGGCTTTGGCAAAGGGAAATGATCTCGGCGCCCTCGTATCTCTGTGGGCGGCATCTGCAGACGCTGCCGATGTCTCCACACCACATTGGCGGGTCGGATGCGACTTGGGCGATCACGCTGCGCCGGTTTTGAATATCACGGGCATCCTGCTCGGAAGCATCGTCATCGAGGTTGTCTGCCTGAATCGCCCGGACATCCTGCCCGCTGATCAGGTGCCGCCTCTGACTCCGAGGTACTTCCAGTACGTCGCGCCGAGCGATGAAGTCGACCTACATCAGCTACCGTCGAATCCCATGGATAGAAGAGTCCGTTTCTCGGAGCGGCCAGCACAGATAGCTCGCCGCCTAGTCGAAGAGGGGCTCTCAGAAGCTCCGGCTAGCAGCCTGTAAGGCCCCGCATCTCCAAGCCTCTGCGCGCATCTCGTAGGCGTGGGAGCCGCAGGCGGATCTCGTGGGAATTGGGACCGCAAAAAGACCGCAGAACCACGAAAAGCCGCATCAGAAAGCCAACCCGACCCTTACTCCCCGATGAAAAGTCGCAGGTTCAGAACCTTGAACCGCGCCGAGCACGTTGGCGAGAGCTGCGTGAATACTGGACTCTTGGCCGGGCGTTCTCGTCTGTTCCCGGTTGTTCCCGGCACGCGGGACCGCAGAAGGACCGCAGAGAAGGACCGAGAGGACCGCAAGACTTCCCCATCAGACCGGCTTGCATCGGCGGGCACCGGGCCTCGAGCCCGCACAAGATACGGCGAGGCCGCCACGTTCGCCGGCGGGTGCACGTCCGTCGTCTGCGCGAGCATCTCGCCAATGCATAGGGAGGAGAGCTCGGTGAGTCGCTCGGCGCTGACTCCGCTTGGCGTGTTGCGGGTGGACCGGTCCAACAGGTCAACAGAGCCAAATCTTGAGAGTCTGCTACTGCTCGTGCTGATCCTTCGCCGCAGGAAGTCCTAGCACGACCCGTCCGCTAGGTTCCCTGATCCATGGCCAGCGTCAGCGATCAGGAGCCAGATGCCGTCCGAGAGGGCCGCGAACTGCTAGACGCCTTCTATTTCCCGGACGACGAATACGGACGGGCTGAGGAGTTCCGCGAAAACGCGATCCGCCTGATCGTGTTCGACATGCACCTAGCAATCGAGGACTTGCTCAAGTTCTTTCTTCACGCGCGAGTGACCGAGCAATCGGTTCTAGATGCGGACGCCGATATCAACTACATCAAAGAACTGAACTCGCGCCAAGCAATTGATCTCGCTGCACGCCTCGGGGTGATCAACCTTGAGCTTCACGGCAACTTGGTAGAGCTAAATAGCTTGCGCAATCGTGCCGGGCACACTTGGTCACTGGGCGAGCCCGAAATGGGACCTGACGGTCCTAAGCCTGGCAAGTTCCCCCTCCGATGGAAAGGGAAGCGACTCACGCCGGAAATAGTCAAAGACGAGTTCCTGCCTCTGTACGGCCGCATCTATGAAGGACTGTTCGGTGCCTACCTTGAGACGCTTCCTGACCCAGTGGAGTCCAAGGAGGAGGAGTCCTAGATGCGGCGGTCTATGCGTTCAAGCTCCCAGCCGCTCAGTCCTGCAAGCTGCTCTCTGAGCCTCGCGGCTTGCTCCGGCGGCATCTTCGGGCACGGCTGGATATAGCGGACGGTCCCGGTGGATCGCGGCTGGGCGTAGCGCGTAGGCGGTCGCAGGCTCCGGAACTTGCCAGGACCGCGCCCAGCTATGTCGTAGGTGGTCATGCTGCGATCCTCGCAAATTGGTCAGACGGCAACGCACGGGACCAATAGCCGAATCCCGTCCTAGCGCCCCTCTATCATGCGGGCATGACAACAGACGATTCGCAGCAACCACCACAGCCGCCGCCTCCCGACACCAGCAAGCAGCTAGAAGAGGGTCGCAAGGCGTTTATCGTGGCTCCGGACGTTGCTATTCCACCGGTCGCCACCACGGAGCCGATGGGCGGGATGCCCGCGCCAGAGCCGACCATGACGGCCCCCGTGACGGCAGAGCCGCCAACGCCTCCGGCAGTGCCCGAGAACTCTGACTGATCTTCCGGGCACCGCGCTTGGGCTGCTCTTTGCGGTCGCGGCCTTCGGGCCGGGATACGTCTACCTGCGTACTGCGGAGCGCAGAACAGAACGTGCGGGGCGAAGTGGGCTTGTCGAGGCCGTCGAGTTGGCGGTCATCGGTGCGTTCGCTTCGATCATCTCGCTCCTTATCGTGGGAGGCATTGCCGACTGGCGCGTCATATCAATCGATCACGAACTTGTATCGAACTCTCACGTCTATCTTGGACATCACCCGCTCCGAATCCTCTGGATAGTCGCTGTATCTCTCGCGCTGGCTTATGCCCTTGCGTGGGGTGCTGCTCTTGCAATCCACCCCCATAAGCCAAGCATTCGACCGGCGGGCTCTGCCTGGGCGGAGGCATTCGTCCTCAAGCGTCCCGACGGTGATGGGGTGCGCCTCACCGCTGAGTTGCACGATGGTCGCAAGATCGAGGGAACGTGGGGCGGCATGACGGCGGGAGCAGACGAGAATCGGGAGCTTTACCTACGGGCTCCCTTCCGAACCTCGAAGGGGCCAAGCTCCCCTGCCGCCGCGATGTCAGCCGATTTCGTTGTTTTGCGTGAGGCTGACATCGCGGTGATCTCGGGCGAGTATGTGGCACCGACGACCTCGGAGGGCGATGACGATGGACAAGCACTCGATCCGACTCGCTGACGTTCCCATCCCGAAAATCTGGGTTACGTTTTGGCGTAGCTGGCTGTTCCCGATCTACTTGCTGCTCGTGTGGCGCGGGCTGCGTCGCAACAGACGTAAGACGACAAAAGCAGCCGAAAAGCTAGGCGAAACGGCTGCGCAAGTCGTCATCGAATCGCAGAAGGGATCGCGTGTCCTGCGCAGACTCACCTACGCGATCGTGCTGCTGACGCTCCTCAACACCGGCTTTGTCATCTACTCAGTGCTCAAGTAATCCAAGAGTCGATCGCTACGTGCGCAGTCCGGTTGGCGGTGGAGGGGGCTCGGTGATCTGGCGCGGTGGCGGGACCGGTGCTGCCTCTTGGACGCCGTTCTCGCCTCGGAAGAGGCACAACACTTGTCCGGCTGGTCGTGCTGCGCTCGGAGCGAGTAGCCCAGCCCATCCCTCATGTGCTAGCTGCTCGCCGACATCCTGAAAGGCCGGCCAGTTCGTGTCGCCGGGAAGGGGCCGGGCTAGGCCTACCTTGGACAGGTGTTTCGTTGATGAGAGGTCGGCAACTTCCACATCGACCTCCCATGTCCACAGCTCACGCGGCATCTGTGCGAGGGGCGGGATTGCCCGCTCGGCGAGGTGTCGATACCACTCTGCCCACGCGGTCTCCTCGCTATCGGCGAGGTAGAGCGCGTCTACGACGTCGCCGCGCTGCCAGCGGTTGTCCGGTGGTGGGTCGCGCTCGGGTAGTGGTGGTGATCCTGGGTAGGTGTGCTTGGCCCAGCGTCCGCGCACGGTGACCGCGGCGACTTCGAGCGACACGTCAGTTTGCGCCTGGGTCCTCGAGGCCGGAGATCAGGCGGGCGACTGCTCGGTAGTCGCCCTTGGCGATGCGGTCGATCGGCTTGTCGTCGTCGAGGGCGGGGATGGGCTTGCTGAGCCATACGGGGATGTAGGTGGGGCGGATGACGCGTGCGAGTCGTTCGACCAGGGAGGAGAGCTCAGCGAGACGCTCGGCACGGGCTCCGCTTGGTGCGCTGCGGCGCGCTAGCCATTCTCGGACGGTGCTTGGCGCTGCGCCTGTTGCGCGTGCGATGTCGCGGTCGGAGAGGTGGCCGGTGTCGTGGACGTGGATCGCCTCTTCAGCGTATGCGAGCGTCATAGCTCAAGGCTAACATGCCGGCGCGAAATCGTCAAGCTACCGGCATCAAACAGAACAGACGACTGTCGCCGTCAGCGCGGACTCGCCCAGAGGACCGCAAAAAGACCGCAGAGGGTCCAAAAACCGCATAGAAAAGCCAAATCGAACCTGTCTCCCCGATATGCGGTTGGATGCTGGGAGGGGCCGCGGGCGGCTTGAGAGAGCAGCATTTGGCTTCGGTGTTTGGGTTATGGCTTATCCCAAGTCGTTATGACAGCAGAAGTGCGGAGACCGGCTTTTGGGCCAACCGCCTACGAAACGCCCACGCGGACCGTATCTGACCGCCCACGCCATGTCTCGGGCTGTGATAGACAGTCTCTCCTGAGCCGCCGTTGACCGATCCGGCGCGTGAGGCGATGGTCTCTCTGCCGGTCGATAGTGAGTTCTGTTTCGTGCCGATTCGGGGCGAGCATTGGATCGCGAGCGCCCGCGCCTATCGTTGGAAGGCGGTTAGGAGTGCGGCAGAGTGGGCTGGGAGTCTCTACCTCGCCACGCGCCACTTCGCGGGCTGGTACATAGTCAACGTCCTCGACCTGCCTTCCGAGGACGTTGCGATCACACTCGGCCACACCGACGGCGGCGAGCTGGTCCGTCGACTCTACGGCCACCGCGACCCACGAGCGTGCTCTTGATCGTGTGACGGCTGCGTACGAACGCACAGCGAGCTTTACCCAGATGCGGCCTCTTTAGTCTGGACGTCCGGAGCGGCGGTAACGTAATCACCAGCATGAGTCTCGCAATAGCCCATATTGACCTCAAGACGCTGCGTGCGCGCCGGAACGAGATTCTGGGCTGTGCCGCCGAGCACGGCGCTGGCGACGTGCGCGTGTTCGGCTCGATCGCTCGCGGCGACGCGCGGGAAGGCAGCGACATCGACCTTTTGGTCAAGATGGAGCCCGGTCGGAGCCTGCTTGACCTAGTGGGGCTATGGCAGGACTTGGAGGATCTCCTTGGTGCGCATATCGATGTGCTCAGCGAGGGTGGCGTGAGCCCGCACCTGCGCGAGCGTATCTACGCCGACGCAGTGGCCCTGTGAAGGACGAGCGCACCTACCTTCTGCACGCTATCGAGGCGATCGACGCCATCGTGAGCTACACCGTGGATGGGCGAGAAGCGTTCTACGCCGATGGCAAGACGCGGGATGCGGTCATCCGCAACATCGAGATCATCGGCCAAGCAGTCAAGGGCGTCTCAGATGCCACTCGTGCCCTCGAGCCAGACATTCCGTGGCGGCAGATCGCCGGGATGCGCGACAAGCTAATCCACGAATACTTCGGTGTCGATCTGGCGCTCGTTTGGGATGTAGTCGAGCGCGATCTACCGGGTGTTCGCCCTCGTCTGGAGAAGCTCAGCAAACGCCTTGCCAGCGAAGCAAGCTCCGAGGCCGAACCCGCCTCATAGGGCGGCGAGCGCACAGGACGCCCACGAAACCGCACACGTGGGGTGGTATGGCCTGTGCCTGAGCCAAGCGAATCCTGTCTCCCTGACCATTTGTAAGAAGGTCGAACCGATTCGGTCCCCACTGGGGTGATCGGTGTCCCAAAAGCGCGTGAGCGGTGAGGGTTGATCATGGCATTGAAAATTGTCGCTACTGAGACTGGCCGCCATGGGTTAGCGCGTTGAACTGGTTGAGAACAGGGGATTCAGGCACTGCTGATTAGCGTCCCACCGAAGCAATCGAAGGTATACCAAGGGCCACCGGCGGGGGCGAGTCAGGTTCCCTTGAGCTCTATCGAGCCGGATTCGACGGCCTGTGTGACCAGCCTCATGCCTACGCTTATGGTGCTTGGTTGCGCACTTTGTTCGCTTGTGCCTTGCGCGCTTGGCTTTGCTGGTGGTCTTCGTGCATGCGATGACTTTGATCGCTCGTCCACCTGTGCCGAACAGTGCGATCTTGAGCGGCGAGGGCAGATCGGCGCTACGCACCCTCAACGTCGCCGAGCGATGCTTACTTGCGGAGGGTGCGAAGCGTACCCCGATCGAGCATGATTCATGCGTAAGCAGGGTTATGTATGAGCAGTCATCGGATGAGAGCAGAAAGTCGTTGGGGTTCGCACCCATGATCTGCACACGCTGGATCCGCAGATTGATGTGGCCGGTGTTTGTGACCACTACAGTCTGAGGCACACTGAGCGTGCCAAGCGACTGAGGGGCGAACGACACGCTCCCCACGTTTGCAGTCGCAGTTCCACTTACCGTCGATGGAACATTGGGGAGGTGGGCAACCTGATTGGCGGTGAGTGCTTCATCGTATAGCTGGATGCGCGCCACGGCTCCTGCCGAGCTCTCGCCCGAAGTCCCTCCGCTTTCGTTGTCGCGGAAGAAGCGAAGCGTGTTGTTGGCGTCGATGACGGCGGCGTCGGTCGAAGAATCGTCATACGAGAACTGCTTGATCCCGTCGACGTAGCCGGTCACCGTCCCGGCACTGTCACGAGTGAGAACAACCAGTACGTATTCTTCGGCTTTGATCGTGGCGGTTGTGCCTCTGGCGTAAGGGTAGAGTTCGAGGGTGCCTTCGTGGGAATAGAGGCCACGGTCGCTCGTGCCGTCCTGGAAGTCCACGATGCGTTGCCATCGACGGTTGGTGATCTGCGCGAACCTGAACAGCGCCACGAGCGTGTAGTTGCCTTTGGGAATCACATCCGTGGTTGGCGTCAATCGCACACCGTTTTCGGCCGGGAATCTGAGCACCGTTCGCGATAAGCCGTTGATGTACTCAGTAGCAAACGAGTTTATGCCTGGCCCGAGAG
>JBOGYB010000054.1:0-7428 GCA_050696555.1 Solirubrobacteraceae bacterium
ACCGACAGGTGCTCGATCTCCTCGGCGAGCCCCAGCGCGTGCTTGCCCAGCGCGGTGGGCGTGAGGTCGTTGGCGGGACGGTTTTGCAGGTCGCGCGCTTCATTTACAGCCGTAGCCACGACCCCCGCCCGATCGACTGCCTGCGCGAGGTCATCCGCGCCGGACACGATCAAGCGATCGAGATGCTTGGGGGGAGTGTCCGACTCCTTGCCCTTCGACTTGTGGCTGTCGAAGCTGTAGTCGGCGAGCACAGTCCCCTCCACGAGCGCTCCCGCCACAGCTGGATCGTCGGTTGGGGCTTGCCAGCAGAGGGCCTTGGTCGACAGCTCCTTGGCACGGTCCCGCACGAGCGCTGCCGCGACACGCGCGCGCTCGGGCGTGAAGTCCTCGCGCTTGCCGAGTCCCACCACCAGCCAGCGCTTACCGTCCGCGTGGGTGAGCGCGAGCGCCTTGGGCGAGCGTTTAGCCTCCCCGTTCGCGAGCAGCTCGCCTACCTCGGTGGGAGCACCCGCGGGTGCCTCGTCCCCCTCGAACACACCGATTGCAACCGTGTCGGCATCGGTCTCCTGTGGGGCCAGCGCTGTGAAGGACACGTTCACGATGCGAGCACGATATCGACCTACCGGCCGGTGGCGCTCGCAGACGCCCACGGCGATCGAGTGGCCCTGTGCGGATCGTCACGTACTCAGCTGGCAGTGCCCCGCTACGATTGCCTTCTCTGGCCCCCCACGGCCGCAACCCAATCTCAGGAGAATCGCCTCGATGCCCAAGACCGTGATCCTCGGCGCAGCGCGCACACCCATCGGCAAGATGGGGGGAGGACTGTCAACGCTTGACGCCACCGAGCTTGGAGCGGTTGCGATCGAGGCCGCGCTCGACCGCGCGAGCGTCGATCCCGCGCAGGTGGAGCACGTCGTGATGGGCCAGGTGCTGCAGGCCGGCCAGGGCCAGATCCCCTCGCGCCAGGCCCAGATCAAGGCGGGCATTCCCAAGGGGGTCTCCTCGGAGACGATCAACAAGGTGTGCGCCTCGGGCATCCGCGCCACCGTGATCCTCGACCAGGCGATCCGCGCAGGCGACGTGAAAATGGGTGTCGCCGGTGGGATGGAGTCGATGTCCAAGGCCCCCTACCTGCTCCCGGGCGCGCGCTTCGGCTTTCGCATGGGCGACGTGAAGGCACTCGACGCGATGGTCCACGACGGCCTCACCAATCCCTTCTCCGGCAAGCAGATGTTCGTGGAGGCCACCGAGGTGGGCGATGAGCTGGAGATAACCCGCGCCGACCTCGACCGTTGGGCGTTGCGCTCGCACGAGCTGGCGCTCAAGGCCGGCGACGAGGGTCGTCTCCCCGAGGAGATCGTGTCGGTCACCATCAAAGGCAGGAAGGGCGACACAGTGGTGGAGGTTGACGAGGGCCCCCGTCGCGACACTTCTTTGGAGAAGCTCGCCGCGCTCCCCGGCCTGGTGGGCAAAGAGGGCTCCCATACAGCAGGGAACGCGCCGGGTGTGAACGATGGGGGCGGCGCCCTTGTCGTCGCGTCCGACGAGTGGGCTTCCGCCAACGGCAAGGAGGTGCTCGCCGAGATCGTCGCCCACGCGCAATCCGCCGACGATTTCGCCTACCTCGCCCGCACCCCCGCGTCGGCCGCCAAGAAGGCGCTCGAGCTCGCGGGCATCAAAGCCGAGGACATCGACGTGTGGGAGATCAACGAGGCGTTCGCCTCGGTTACGCTCAACTCGATTCGCGTACTTGGCATCGACGAGGACAAGGTGAACGTCAACGGCGGCGCCGTCGCCCTCGGCCACCCCATCGGCGCCACCGGCGCGCGCATCCTCGGCACGCTCGTCCACGAGCTGCGCCGTCGTGGCGGCGGCCTGGGCTGTGCCGCCATCTGCTCGGGAGGCGGGCAGGGCGACGCGGTCATCCTGCGGGTGTGAGATGAGCGGGGTCACCGGCGACGCCTTCGGTGGGCGTGGTGTTGGTGATCTCGTGAGGGGTGACTCGCGCGCACACGCGAGCGCTCCCGCGCCCACCGGTCTGCGTGGCGCGGCGTTCTTCGACCTCGACCGCACCCTGATGGCGGGGTCCTCGGGGATCTACTTCGCGAGGGCGGCTTTCGAGAGCGGGATGATCACGCGCGGTCGGCTGCTGCGTGACGTCTTCGAAAACCTCCGCTTTCGCCTGCGCGGCTCCACCGACGAGCGTGCCGACGCCGTGCGTGTGCGCGTGGGGGAGATGATCGCGGGGACGCCTGTGCGCGATCTGGAGCGCCTCACCCCGAGAGTGCTAAGTGGGGTGCTCCCACGTATCTACCCGGAGATGCTGCAGCGCGCCTACGATCACCAGGAGGCGGGCAGGCGCGTGTACATAGTCACTGCCGCTCTCCAGGAGATGGCCGACCTGCTCGCGCGCGTGCTCGTCTTCGACGGGGGTGTGGGCTCGCGCCTGGAGGTCCGCGACGGTCGCTACACGGGTCGTGCCGCCGGACCCTTCAATTACCGTGAGGGCAAGGTCATCGCGATCAGCGAGCTTGCCGAGCGCGAGGGCCTCGACTTGTCCTCCTCCTACGCCTACTCCGACTCGGAGTCGGACCTCCCGATGCTGCGCGCAGTGGGGCACCCCGTCGTCGTGAACCCCGACCAGGAGCTCACCACCATCGCCAAGACCGAGGGGTGGGAGATCGTCCGTCTCGACCGCCTCGCCCCCCGCTTGAAGATAGCCGCGGCGCTCGCCGCCGGCACCGCCGCGGCCGGCCTCGGCATGGCTGCCAGGGAAGGTCGCGTGACGCGCGCCTCCGCGCGTCAATAATCTGCCCTCCGATGTCCACCACCACAACAGAATCGGAACCCGCCCGCGCCAAGATCCGCGTCGTCGTCGCCAAGCCCGGCCTCGACGGCCACGACCGCGGCGCGAAGATCATCGCGCGCGCGCTGCGCGATGCGGGCATGGAGGTCATCTACACAGGCCTTCACCAGACCCCCGAGCAGATCGTGGAGACCGTAATCCAGGAGGACGCCGACGCGGTCGGGCTGTCAATCCTCTCAGGCGCCCACATGACGCTCGTGCCCCGCATCGTGGAGCTTTTGCGCGAGCAGTCGATCGACGACGTGGTGGTGACGGTCGGCGGGACCATCCCCGCCGAAGACATTCCAGAGCTGAAGAGCCTGGGCGTTGCCGAGGTGTTCACACCGGGCGCACCCACCCAGGCGATCGTTGATTTCATCCGCTCGGCAACCACCGAGCGCACCCCTGATTGACTCGTCAGTCAACTCAGGTAGGATTGCCCCATCGACATCCCTGAAGGAGTTAGCTGAATGAAGATTTGCGTCCTGGTGAAGGAGGTCCCGGACGCCGCCGTCGAGAAGCGCATCAACAGCTCGACGGGGCGCATGGACCGAGGCGGGGAGAAGAACCTCAACCCGTATGACACGCATGCCATCGAGGCTGCGATGCAGGTTCGCGAGGGCGGAGTCGCCCCCGTGGAGGAGATCGTCGCCGTGACTATGGGCCCGGAGAGCGCTGTACGCGCGCTCCACAAGGCCGTCTCGCTCGGCGCGGACCGCTCGGTGCACCTCTCCGACCCCGCTGTCGCCGGCTCCGACGTCGCCGCCACCGGCTACGCCCTGGCGCAGACCCTCCAGCGCGAGAAACCAGACCTCGTGCTGCTCGGCCAGCAATCGGACGACGGCGAGTGCTACACGATCGGCGCCGTTGTGGCCGAGCATCTCGGTATGCCCTCGCTCACCCAGGTCATCAAGATGGACGTCGAGTCCGACGCCCTGCGCTGCGAGCGCCAGGCCGAGTACGGGTACGACACGGTGCAGATCAAGCTCCCCGCCGTGATATCCGTCGGCGACGCCATCAACGAGCCGCGCTATCCCTCGCTGAAGGCGATCATGGGCGCCAAGAAGAAGCCGCTTGACACCGTCACCGCCGGCGACGTCGGCATCGACGCCTCCAAGGTGGGTGGCGATAACTCCGCCGCGCAGTGGGTCGCCGCGAAGGCTCCCCCGGCCAAGGCCGCGGGCGAGATCATCGAGGACGAGGACACCAACGAGACGGTTGAAAAGATCGTGTCGTGGCTTGACGAGAGGAAGCTGATCTAGATGGCAAACATCCTTGTCTACGCGCTCCACTACGAAGGCGCGATCAACAAGAACTCGCTCGGCGCCGTCTCCGAGGGCGCAAAGCTCGCCGCCGAAATGGGCGGCGAGGCTCATGCGATCCTCGTGGGCGAGAACGTCCCGCAGGATCTCGCGGCGTCGCTCGGCAACTACGGCGCCAAGAAGGTGCTCGTCGCCGCGGGCCCCGAAGGACTCGCCCAGCCGGTAGTCGACGCGATGGGCGCCGCTATATCGGGCGGCGACTACAAATACGCCCTCTTCGGCGGCGGTCTGCTCGGCTTCGAGATCGGCGCCGGCCTCGCCGCGCGCCTCGGCGCCGGTGTGGCGATGGAGGTCACCGCGGTGCGCGCGGAGGGTGGTGAGCTGATCGCCGAGCGTCCGATCCTCGGCGACTCCGCCATCTCCGAGATCAAGTACCGCTCCGACGTCGGCATCGTGATCGGGCGCCTCAACGCGTTCGAGATCAAAGAATCAGATCCCGCCCACCCCGCGGGCGCGGCCCCTGTGGAGTCGGTCAGCTTCGAGCTCTCAGAGCACGCCAAGCAAGCCACGATGGTCACGCGCGGCGAACAGCGCGGCGCGGATGTCGACATCGAGGGTGCCTCCATCCTCGTGGCCGGCGGTCGCGGCCTCGGCAAGGCCGAGGGCTTCCAACTCTGCGAAGAGTTGGCGGGCGCGTTCGGCAACAACGCCGCGGTCGCCGCCACCCGTGCGGTGGTGGACGCCGGCTGGTATCCCTACGCGGCGCAGATCGGCCAGACCGGAAAGACGGTCGCGCCGAAGCTGTATCTCGCTGCGGGCATCTCCGGTGCGATCCAACACAAGGTGGGAATGCAGTCCTCGGAGAACATCGTCGCGATCAACAAGGACTCGAACGCGCCGATCTTCGAGTTCTCAGACCTCGGCATCGTGGGCGATCTCAACAAGATCCTCCCCAAGTTGACCGAGGCTGTGAAGGCCAAGAAGGCCGGTTAGGAATCGGATCCCACCCGCCCGGGCGGATGCGCGAGCGAAAAGGAGTGTCAAGCGATGTCATCTCATAACGGCTCACGCAACCCCCCATCACGGGGGGCAGGTGGGAAGGTCGTCCCCGCGGCCTTCCCCCCGCCCGTGGAACCCCAGAAAGAGTTCATCAAGCAGGGGCTTGACCCTGAGGACGAGCTGATCGAGGTGGGCGTGGCGATCGTCGGCGGGGGCACCGCCGGCCTTGCCTGCGCCAACCGCCTTTTGCAGCTACTCGCCGATGACCCGGAGACGATGGAGCGCCTCGGCGAAGTCCCGGTCGCTGTGGTCGAGAAGGCAAAGACATGCGGCGGGCACAACCTCTCCGGCGCTGTCATGCGTCCGGGGGCGCTCGAAGAGTTGTTCCCCGACATGACGCGCGAGCAGTGGCGCGAAGAGGGCTTCGCCTTCGGCGAGGTCACCAAGGAGGCGGTCTACCTCACACCCACCTCGAAAATGTCGCTGCGCATACCCACGCCCCCGCCATTCAAGAACCACGGCAACGAGGTCATCTCGGTGGCCGCGCTCGCCCGCTACCAGCAGCAGCAGGCCGAGGAAGGGGGCGCCTACATCCTCACCGAGACCGCGGCCACCCAGCTTGTCGTGGAGGATGGTCGTGTCGTCGGAGTCCGCTCGGGCGACAAGGGCCGTGGCAAGGACGGCGAGCCGCTCGGCAACTTCGAGCCCGGCACCGACATCAAGGCGCAGGCCACAGTGCTCGCCGAGGGCTGCTGGGGCCATCTCACCGGCGCCGCCATCCGCGAGTTCAACCTCGCCGAGGGTCGCGAGCCGCAAGTGTGGGAGCTCGGCGTGAAGGAGGTGTGGAAGGTGGCAAAGCCGCTCGACCGCCTCATCCACACGATGGGCCCGTGGCCGCTGAAAATCTCCTCCAAGTACGGTCAGATCGGCGGCACCTGGATCTACCCGATGAAGAACGAGAAGACCGGCGAGGACCTCGTGTCGATCGGCTTCGTGGTGGAGCTCGACTACGCCGACGCCACCACCTCCGCACACGACCTCCTACAGACGTTCAAGACCCACCCACTTGTCCGGAAAATCCTCGAGGGCGGCGAACGCGTCGCCTGGGGGGCCAAGGCACTCCCGGGAGGCGGCTACTGGTCGATGCCCAAGCTCTCGATGCCCGGAGCGGTGCTGGTCGGCGACGCCGGCGGTATGGTCGACACGATGGCGCTCAAGGGCGTGCACCACTGCATCAAGTCGGGGATGCTCGCCGCCGAGACGATCTACGCGGCGCTCAAGCGTGGCAGCACCGATCTCTCCTCTTACGAGAAGGCGATCGAGGAGTCCTCGGTGGGCAAAGAGCTGTGGGAGGTGCGCAATGCGCGCCAGCCGCTACAGAAGGGTCTGCTAGTCGGCGGTCCCCTCTCGGGTATCCAGCAGATCACCAAGGGCAAGCTCCCCGGTCGCGCCGACTGGCACCGCAACGACTCGATCGGAATGTTCGTGGGCAAAACCAAGGACGTGTACGTCAAGCCCGACGGCAAGTACACCTTCGACAAGCTCTCCTCGGTGTTCATCACGGGCAACGCCACCCGCGACGATGCCCCCAACCACATCAGAGTGCAAAAGCACGTCCCCCGCGAGGTCGCCGAGACTTGGCGCTGGATGTGTCCGGCAGGGGTGTATGAGATCCCCGAGGACGCTCCGGAGGTAGGCGACGTCGACGTGATCGTCAATTACACCAACTGCGTGCAGTGCGGAGCGATCACCGCCAAGGGTGGGCGGCTCACGACACCAGAGGGTGGCGACGGGCCGCTCTATCAAATAACCTAAAGACAACCGAAACACCTGCTATTTAGGGGTGTTAGAGGGTTGTCAATGGTGAGGATGGCGAAATCGACTCGCGCCGCGAAGACGGCGCTGCTCCTGGCATGCGTGCTGGCGGCGCTCGCGTGCGCCGAGGCTCCCTCTGTCACTGCCGGTGTGCGACGGACTACGACGCCAAACGCCCCCGGTTACTCGGTGACGCTCGAACAGTGCGTCACCTCGACGGTCCAGAGCGAACGCTCGGCGACGTTCACGGCGCAGATGGTCGCCACGCCTGCCACCCAGAAGATGGCGCTGCGCTTCGAGCTCCAGGAGCGGATGCGCGGCGAAACGGACTTCCACACCGTCGTCGCTCCCGGTCTCGGTGTCTGGCAACGCTCTGATGTGGGCGTGAAGATCTACAAGTACGTCAAGCAGGTCACTAATCTCGCGGCGCCCGCCGCCTACCGTGCTGTGGTGCGCTTCCGTTGGGTGGGCGAAAAAGGACGGGCGCTAAAGCGCGCGGAACTGCAC
>JBOGYB010000055.1:0-7341 GCA_050696555.1 Solirubrobacteraceae bacterium
CGCCTGCTCTCGCGAGGTGTGGGGTTCGGCAGCGGAGACCGTCAGTGCATGTAGGGCAAGTCCGGATGACACTGCACCAGCAAGAAACTCCCGCCATTCAAATCCCGCGTCGGCGGCATTGCCTGTAGCCCATAGTTGGAGTTGGGCATCACCGAGAACCGCGGTTGCGTGTGCGTGGATCTGAGCATCCGCGCAGCGTTTAGCTGCATGGACGGCGATCTCTGCGATTGAGGCTTGGGACGGTAGAGACTTCAACGCCCGCTGTACAGCGCCGACCAGCTCCTCTAGATATCCGCCGTCATCAGACTCGTGGGTTGGAGGGTAGTAGTTGCCTCGTGGTTCGCTGTCGAGGACGATCGCGTCTACAAACGCTTTGTAGAGCTGGCGCCCTTCACCCAGTGGATCCGCTAGTGGCCGCTCGATGAGACTGTCTAGATAGTCGTAAAGGACTTGAAGGCCAACGATTGCTTGCACTACGGGTGTTCGGTGTTCGCGTGTCGCGAGTGTCGCGAGTGTCGCGGTTGCTTGTGCGTTGAATCCCTCGTCGCGAAGGTTGGTGAGTGCTACTTCTTTGAGCGCCTTGTCGGGGATATTTTCGGCGCGTTGTGTCCAGTAGCCAAGTTGTGTCCGAACGAGCGGTGCGATCGTGCTCCAGTAGCGGACGTTGGCGAGGACGAGCGCCACACTCACCCGTACCGTGAGCGGACGATCGCCAAATACGGGCATGACCACCGAGCCTATGCCGTCTCACGTGCGCCGAAGCCTGCATCGGGGCATTGCGCCTACGACTCGCTCAGTCCGAGCGCTGGACGAACACGCGACGCACGCCATCCGGGAAGCGACACCAGCACAAGGACAACTGCCATCACGAGCGCGAACATCTCAATAGGGCGGGCCAGCGTGGCGATACTAGTGACAGGAAAGCCCGTGATGTGCTTGAGGTAGCTGTCAATCACGAACTGGCCATAGACGCCCACCACCGCGCCTGCCAAGCATCCTGCGCTGAGCATCAGCAGGGACTCTGTGAGAAGTATTCGACGGAGTCGCTGTCGAGAGGCGCCGTCCAAGAGGAGTTCCGCCAGAGAGACTCGTCGTTGCCAGATGCCCGATCCTAGAGCCGCGGCCATCGCGAGTATCGCGGCGAGTATCAGTAGGTTTGAGATGTCATCGAGCTGACTGAGACCCTCGCCGGCGAGGGTGTCGAACCGTTCGCTCCATGTCGCGGCCGTGATTGCTTCCAGGCCACTGTTCGCACCCAATGAAGCGATGATCGTATGCCGTGCATGCTCGATGTTTGTGCCAGGTCTGAAATCAACGGCAAGCCCACTGGGAGCGTGGGTCGCCCATAGGTGACTGTAGTCGTTGGTGCTCATGAGGACGGCGCCACCGGGCCAACCAAAGTTCGTTGTCAAGGCCGCGATCCTAAACGAAGTGATCCCGGTGGGAGTCGGCAACTTGAGGAGTTGCCCGACGCCGACGTGTTGTTCTTTTGCGACCTGCTTTGAGACGGCGACCCAGCCACTCTGACCCAACTGCGTGCGTGCTGTTGGGAAATCACCCGCGACGATCTGAGTACGCAACACTCCTTGGCCAGTGCCAGGTGGACGAGCGACGATCACGATACGCCTGTTCGCCATGTTCATAAACTCACTTTGGAGTACGTGAACGCTGCTAACTCCGGGTACACGAGCAATCCGTAACTCATACTCATCCGGCAGGAAGCTTGTGGTCTCGGGAATGTATCCCGGGTTCACTACCCATATCTGTGCGTCTGTGGCGTAAGCGTTTGCAAAGCCGTGGAGTCCTCGTAGTAGGTCGTGTTGGGCGCCGCTTAGAGCGACGCTGCCGAATAGTGCGACTGCTCCAGTAGCAGCGAGGGCGAGCGATCGCCACGTTCGAGCACGCAACGATTCAATTGCCAGTGGGAGCGTTGTGAGTTTGTCGTTGCTCATCGCCAACCTCTCGGAGGCGCGCAGTATGCTCGAGAGGATTAGCGGAACCGCGAGAATTGTTGCCAGTGCGAGTAGCACGCACACGTCTATCGCTGCGGAGGGAACGAACGCAAAGAGTGCGGTTGCCACTGCTACTAGGCTGGCCGCGATAATGAACAACAGTCGCTGCGTGTCGTGTCTTGGCGTTTGATCCCGTTCACTGCTCTCTGCAAAGACTGCGTCCAGGCGTCTGCGTCGTCGCAAGTCTTGTAGTGGGATTGCCGAGGCCAGGCATGTCGCGAGAATCCCACCGGCTAGCGAGAGCACGACCGGCTTCGCCCCGATTACTGTATTTCCACCCAGTGTGAATGCTTGCGCGAGATAGCCAGGACTTGTTTGGAAGATCCCAAGCGCGAGCAAATACCCGAGCAGCAGTCCTGCTAGAGAGGAGACGACTCCGAGGCAGAGTGCCTGGAAGGCGACCATTTGGATGATCGCTTTGCGCTTGGTGCCATCGAGGCGCAGATCGGCGATCGCGGCGCGTCGCTCTGGTGCTGTTAGAAGGATCGCGTTGAACGCGAACAGGAACCCGAGCAGCGTTGCGAGCCCGGCAAACAGGGCGCTCGCTTGGTTGCTCGGACGTAGTGCTTGGTGTATGAGAGAGACTTCTTGATTGGCCGCTGCGACATCGAGTCGGCCGCCCACGAGTGTTTCCAGCTCGGAGCGTGCCGCCTCCCTTTGTCCAGGCTTACTCTGGACAAGAATCCGGCTAATGCGATGTGACAAGCCAGCCAACCCCTGGAGACTGGCAAGCGGTATGACCGCGACCTGGGCAAAGGACAACGCACCCGACGCTTCGTGACCCAATACGGCTGACACCTTCAGCGGAATTGCTCTCCCACGGAGATCCACAGTCACGCGGGGCAGGACGCGTGAGTTGAGCGCTGTGATCCCGAGTTGGTTCGCGCTCGTCTTGCTGAGACCGATGCCTTCTGCCGAGAGAATCCCGGCCGGGAGGGTATGGGAGAGACCGTCCATGACGGCAAGGCCCGCTCCCGCTCCCGCGATCGTCACGGTTACCCGGTGGCCTGACGGGCCAATGATCGTCGCGGGCTGTTCGAGCAGTTGTGCGGCTCGTCGCACTCCAGGGAGCTGTTCAACCTTGGCGAGGAGATTGTCGTTGAATCCTTCCGGGCCGCGTGTATGGACCTGGAGGTCTGCTGGACCGGCGACCGTATGCACGACATTGGCGGCCGAGTTGGTGAGACTACTCGCGGCGACAGTGACCGCGAATACGAGCGCCACGGCCACGGCCACGCCCAATCCTGCCAGTAGCTCCTGTACGCCGTGGGCGCGCAGTCGCTGACCGTAGAAGTACACGAGCGCGTACGGTCCCATCAGACAGGCCCGCTCACGGTCGTGTGATCGTCGGGCGGGAGTGCGCAGAGAGAGGCTCCTGGGCGAGATCCTGATTGTCGGTGTCAAGGCGGCCGTCCCGTAGCGTGTAGCACCGATCCGCTACAGCCGCCGCGTCCCGGTCGTGTGTAACGAGCAACACGATCGCGTCTCGCTCGTGGGCGAACGCGCTAAGCAGTTCGATGATCTCCTGACTACGGGCGCTGTCGAGGTTCCCGGTCGGCTCGTCGGCAAGAATCAAGCCTGGTTCGCATGTGAGGGCCCGGGCGATAGCGACGCGCTGACGCTCGCCCCCGGACAGCTTCTCGGGCGTGTAGTGCAGCCGGTTGCCTAGACCTACGCGCTCGAGCCACGGCATCGCACGGTCACGAGCTGTCCGCATGCCGACGCCCTGTAGCAGCAACTTGCGAGAAACGTTGTCGAGCGCTGAAACGCGAGGCATCAGATGAAAGCCCTGGAAGATGAAGCCGACTTCGCGCAAGAGATACTCACTCACCTGATCGTCGGTCAACGAACCGAGATCACGTCCGCTGTAGCGGATGACGCCGGCCTCTGCCTTCAGCAGCCCAGCTATCAACAACAGCAGTGTCGTCTTGCCTGAGCCGCTAGGTCCGTACAAGGCGACCATTTCCCCGGGAGAGACCGTGAGGCTGACGCCGTCAACAGCCCGCACCTTCTCACTGGCCCCGTGATAGTGCTTGACCACACTCTCGAGCTCAAGCAACGATGCTCACTATGCCTAGCGTCGTGCCTGGCGGTGGCGGTCGAGCTCGGTGACGGGCGCAAGCTCGGGTGTGATCTCCCCACGCAGGGTGCCCTTGTGGAGCGCGAGCACGCGGTCTGCGCCCAGGAATCCCGTACCCTCTCCAGTGCTGGCGAGGATCGCTATCCCTTCGTCGGCGATCGAGCGCAACAGAGCAAGGATTCCATCGCGGGCGATCAGATCCACACCGATCGTGGGCTCATCGATCACAAGTAGTCGCGGCTCGCAGGCCAGAGCCCTAGCTATCGCGACACGCACGATCTCCTCGCCGTCCAGCTCCTCAGGTGTTCGCGTCGCGCAATCCTTGACCCCAACACGTTCCAACGCCTTCCAAGCCCGCGATCGTGCCGACGAGCGGGGTACGCCACGTGCGAGTTGCGTGGCGGCCAACAGATCGATGACATGCTGGCCCGCGGACGCGCGAAACGTAGTGCGGCAGTAGCTGATGCCCTCGCCAAGTGTCTTGCCACCTTGATCGGTCAAGTTTCGCCCTTCGAACCTGACGACGCCGGTGTCGGGTGACTCGATGCCAGTGGCGATTCTCAGCAACGTTGAGCGTCCGGACCGGCGCTCGCCCCAAACCGTTACCAACTCGCCCCTATCGATCGTCAACGACACATCGTCGAGGGCATCGCGCACACCCCGAGGAGAGCGCTTGCTTACGTGCTCAAGTTTCAGGAGGGTCATCAGCGTGGGACCTCCCCGCGCGGGCCGCGATTCTGTCCTCAGCGTAATGAAGCCACGACAGCATTCCACCATCCGCGAGACGCTGGCGCTCGGCGACTAGATCCTCAATCAACTCCGCTCGAGAATCACGCGGCGTGTCTGGTAAGCGGATGGTCTCGACAACACCCTTCAGGTGCTGCTCCTCAAAACGACCGACGAGGCCAAACGCCGCATCTGGATCGTCAGCAAAGATCCCCAGTTGGCGCACCCACAGCTCCTGACGATGCTTTTCGTCCGTCACGTGAGCCACCAGCCACTCCACGTAGCTGTCTAATCCGTGTTGGGTGGCCTTGTAGTGCGGCTTGGGCTGGCGCCCGACCCTTGTGCCTGGGACCGTCTCGATCAGTTCGCGCTTCTCCAGCGAGTTGAGAGCGCCGTAGATGTGCGATTCGCTCTTGACGGACAACACGTCTCCGTACAGGCGCTGGAGGCGGTGATAGAGCTCAAGACCGTAGCTCTGACGTTCGATCACCAGGCCAAGGAGGACCCAGTAGACGATCGAGGTCATCTCCTGGGTCGGCGTCTGTCTTGCTGGTGTTGCAGCCATTGAATGATGCAGCGTACTGGAAGTTCTGGCCCGCAGAACAGTCGTATTTCTGGTTCTCGCCCATCATCTAAAAGTTTGAACCCTAAGACGATGCCTACACAAACCGTTCGAGGGACCGCATCATGCCGGTCATGGTGGCTAGTAGGAACACGCGGTGGGAAACAGCGGCAGAAGGGCCAGCCAGCCAAGGCCCGCAGGACACCGCGACTAAGGGCGGCGTGATCGACAGGCACGGGCGCACCGTCGTCCGAGTCCGTGACAGGTGCGGTCTTCCGCCGCACCAACGGAGGAGAGGCGACTCAGGTCGGCGGCAGATGGGTGCCGTGTGCTTCTCGGCCGTTGTTCGCGTCCCGAGGCGGGTCGAGCAACAACGAGGCTTCCTGGGGCCTCACGCTCGGCCCGCCGAGGCGCCACCGACGCTCGACGCGATCACACTCATGTCGCCGAAGGAAACGTGTCGCCCCCACGTATGGATCGAAGGCCTTTGCGACTGCTAGCAGAGGTACGTGGCGTGTTGGGCGACGCGAAAGATCTCACGCACGAGCACCACGAGCGTCGGCGGCTCTCCAGCGCGCTCGTTGGCCGAGAGCTTCCGCAAGTGCTTCTGGACGGGTTCTTGGAGGCCGAGCTTGCTGTGCGGTCCGCGGTCGTTATGTACGTGTATCCGGGGCTGGCGTCGAGTCCCGACGGTGGCGAGCACAGTCCAGCGCTCGACATTACGCAGCACCGTGCCTATGACGCCCTCGAAGACGAACTAGCCGCGTCGGACCTGTTTGTGGTGGGGGTGAGCAGCCAGCCATCGCAGAAGCCGCATGAGACCGTCGGAGGGCTCGATATCCGTCACATGCTGTTGGGAGATCCGCAGTTCTTGCTCGCCGACAGTCTCGGGATACCGACGTTCAAGGAACAAGGTGTCAAGGGGTATCGCCGTCTGACTCTGGTCATCCGTCAGGGAACGATCAACAAGATCTTCTATCCCGTCAGAAGTCCTGAGACCGACCCAGTACAGGTACTTGAGTGGGTCAGGGCGCAGGAGTCCTAGATGCTTATGGGCGAGATATATATCCGAGCCCAGGCACGCAGACAGCGGGTGAGGAGGTTTGCGGTGAGCCCGCGTGTGAGTGCACCCACGCCGGGAGGTGAGTTTGCGAGCGTCCCGACGTTGCGGTCGCCTCAATATTCCCAGTCCCTCGAGCGGGGCCTCGCGATCTTGGGCTATTTCAGCCTCGAGCATCATGTGCTCGGTATCACTGAACTTTCCGACATGCTCGGGATGAGCCGCCCGACGACACACCGTTACGCGGCGACGCTTGTCGCACTCGGCTACTTGGAGCGGTGCTCGAATCACAAGTATCGGCTGGGGCTGCGTGTCACCGATCTCGGAATGTCAGCGCTGACCTGTACCGGTTTGCACGAGCATTCCAACCCCGTTCTTCGGGACCTGCACCAGTACAGCAGCTTCACGGTGAGTCTAACTGTGCTCGACAGTCCCGAGATCCTTTATGTGGACCGGGCTCGTAGTTTCCGTCGTGGTCAATACAAGATCGACCTTAATCTACGCTTGGGATCTAGGCTCCCGGCTCACTGTACGGCGATGGGGAAGGTGCTCCTGGCGGGTCTCCCCGATCGCGAGCTGACCGAGATCCTCGCACGGATAGAGTTGGATCGGCGCGGTCCGAACACCATCACAACCAGGCTGGCGTTGTCAGCCGTACTGGAACGTGTCCGGGAGGAGGGTATGGCCGTCAATGACGAGGAGCTCGCGCCGGGTCTCCTCTCGATTGCAGTACCGGTCAGCAACGAGAGCAGAGAGACGATCGCCGCGATAAACATGGCGGCCCATACGAGCATGATCTCGCTGACCGATCTCGTCGATCGGCTCTTGCCGGATCTGCTGGCCGGTGCCGACCAGATCTCTGCTCGCCTTGGCTATCGCCGTGACGATGAGGTTGTGTGAA
>JBOGYB010000056.1:0-7331 GCA_050696555.1 Solirubrobacteraceae bacterium
TTGATCGCGCCAAACAATCCCCGCACGACGTGACCGTGATGGCCGAAGAACCACCAAAGCTGCCAAGGCTGGAAGATCGTGCTACCAGGATTCGTGGCGCTACGAACGCCGGCTACGAACGCACTCTAACCGAACAGAGCAAATGGGGCAAACAGCGTCATGCTTACCGCACCGGCCACCGACAGGCACAGCGCGCGACGCGCGGGAAGGGCGAGCAGCACCGGTCCGAGCGCGAGTATCGCCCACTGCTTGTTGGCGAACGCCAAGCCCAAAACAAGACCGGCCCACGCCGGGCGCGCGGAGAACGCGAGCAGGACAGCAGCCACGCACAACGCGCCGCCGAGCAGCTCATCAGGGTGGCCGAGTTCGAGCCCGGCTAGTGCGATGGGGTTAGCAACGAAAAGTCCGAGCACGACAGCCTGCGTCAAACGGCTGAGGCCCAGCGTGCGGGCGTGAGCTCGAAACCACAAGCCAAGCGCGGCCGCCGCCAGCAGGCACGGGAGGGCCATCATGCGATAGATCGCAAGCTCCCCGCCTCCCCATAGGCTCGGAGCGAGCGCAAACGGGGCTCGCTCGAGCAACGAGCCGCCGTAGACGGGAGCGAGCGCGAAAAAAGTATTGAGATGGCCCTGCACGAGCGCATCGATCGCCGAGCGGGCCTCGGTGTCGTAGTCGTTCCAGCCAAATCCATATAGGCCTAGCCACGCCGTTGCCGCCGTGCAGGCACAGGCGAACCCCACCCACAGCGTGTTGTCTCGAAAGCGTGCGGTCACTCAAACGACATCGGCAAATCCTGAGCTTGGCTTAAGGAGATCGTCGTCTGGGCGGTGGGGATGGTTGACGGCTAAGCCGTTCTTCCGCGCGAGGAGGCGACACGGCGGAAGAGGTCGGTGATGCCCACCCTCTGCGTGAGTCGCTCCACGAGCCGTGGGGAGAGCTGCGCGAGCGCGAGCATCGGGCGGATGGGGGCGCCACTCTCCACGATCTCCGGACGGTCCTCGCGGATCGAGCGCACCACAGCGTCGGCGATCTTCTCCGTGGTGGTCTCTCCCATCACACGGTTAGAGCGATGGCCATCCTCCACCATCCGCGCGTACATCCCGTCGCCCGCCACGAACCCCGGGCATATCGCAGAGAAGCCGACGGGGTCGTCAAGGTACTCGGCGCGTAGCGATTGCGTGAGAGCGACAAGCCCCGCCTTCGTGGCGGCGTATGGCTCGCTAAATGCGGGTCCGATCTTGCCTGCGACGGAGGAGATGAACACGACGTGCCCGCGTCCCCGCTCGAGCATCCCGGGGGTGAGGCGGTGCGTGAGAAGCAGCGGTGCGGTGAGGTTCACGTCAACCATCGAGGTCAACTCCTCGCGAGTGTAGGTGGTGAACGCTCCCACCGACTCCACTCCCGCGTTGTTCACGAGCACATCGATAGGCCCGAGCGCGGCTTCGACGCCCTCGACGAGGGGGTCCACCGTGCTCAGGTCGGAGAGGTCGGCGGGCACCGACACCGCCTTCACCCCGAGCGCCGTCAGCTCTGAGACAACTTCGCCAAGCGCGTCCTCGCGGCGACCTGACACCGCCACGTTCATCCCCTCGCGCGCGAGACGCCGCGCGATGTGCTTCCCAATCCCACCTGAGGCGCCCGTTACGAGCGCCGTCCCGCCTTGCAACGTCTTCACCAGAGGCTCCTTCGGTCGGTTGCCTGGCGATGATAGGACGGAAACGTCTGAATGCATACCGTTGTTGATGAATAACCTGATCGAGATGCGACCCGCGTATAGCGATGAACGAGCCCAAGCGGCAGATCACCTCGGTGACGTGCCACGGCGCATCTGCTCCTTGCTGCCAAGCGCCACAGAGATCATCGCCGACCTTGGCCTCGCGGACCGGCTCGTGGGGGTCAGCGCGGAGTGCCGCTGGCCCGATCATGTGATCGGCATACCGGTGGTGTCGAGCGCCCGCGTCGATACGGCGGTGCTCACCAACGAGCAAATCGACGAGCTCGTGCGCGACTCGACCAAGGACGGTGGCTCGCTCTACGCGGTTGATGCTGAGCTGATCGATCGCTTGCGGCCCGACCTGATCGTCACCCAGGATCTGTGCGCGGTGTGTGCCGTATCAAGCGACGACCTATCGACGGCATGCCCGGTGGACGCCGAGATCGTCTCGCTCGACCCAAGCACGCTCGAAGATGTGGCCGGTACCGTGCTCACGCTTGCCAAGCGCCTGGGTGTGGGAGATCGCGGGAGGGCGATCATGGGAGAGATGCACGAGAAGATCACAGCCGTCGAGCGAGCCGTGGAGGGTGAGGGGCGTTTGCGAGTGTTCCTCGCCGAGTGGATCAACCCGCCCTATTGCGGGGGTCACTGGATCCCCGAGATGATCGGGCTGGCCGGCGGTATCAGCATCCTTGGGGAGGCGAGCGAGCCCTCACGTCGCGTGAGCTGGGATGACGTTTTGGAGCAGCAACCCGATCTCGTGGTGATCGCACCCTGTGGCTTCGACGCCGAGCAAGCCGCGGCACGTGCCGCCGACCTGCGCCTGCCGTGCCGGATGGTGGCGGTGGACGCCGATAGCTCCTACTCGCGCCCTGGACCCCGTCTAGCCGACGGTGTACGTCAGCTCGCCTACCTTCTGCACCCCGACGTGGTGCCCGACCCGGGGCTACCGGCAATCGAGCTGCGAGCCTGAGCTGCTCAGGCTGTGACTCTCCGCCCTAGCTACGCGTGGCGGCCGCTTCGATGCTTTTCTTCGCCCACTCGAGCATCCCCACCGTGACCCACGGGTACTGGCCGGCTCGGATACGAAGACCGACATTACCGTTGGGTTGCATCACCTCGACGATGGTGACGACCCGACCGATCCGATACCCGTCGCCAAAGTCGGCTTCGATTGCGTCCATCTGCTCAGCCACTTCGTGCATGAGCCTCGCTCGCGGGTCCGGTTCTTGATCATCGATTCCCTCAGGATTGCCTTCGATATCTGCCATCGGGACCTCCTAGGGACGTTGAACGAGATACCAATGCTAACGACCCCGCGATGACGGTCATCGATGCAAACGCCTATATGCCGTGAGACGAGCGCCAATCACCTTTCGGCGCTAGCTGCAGTCTGGAGCACCGGGGCAATCGCTATCGTGACTCGGCCGCGAGAAGATTCAGCCGCAAGCGAACCACATTGAACTTGGCTCTAGAAAGGGCTGATCGAGATAGTCACGACCAACCAGTTCCGTAACGGAAACCACATAGACGTAGAGGGGACGATCTTCAAGATCCTCGAGTTCCAGCACGTGAAGCCTGGGAAGGGTGGGGCGTTCGTGCGGACGAAGCTGCGCAGGGCTAGCGACGGTGCGGTGATCGACCGTACGTTCCGCGCGGGCGAGAAGTTCCGCGCCGTGCGGACCGAGGCGCGCAAGATGCAGTTCCTCTACGCGGATGGAACGGATGCGCACTTCATGGACAGCGAGTCATTCGAGCAGATCGCGGTGCCTGAGGCAACGTTCGCGGAGGCGCTGAAGTGGACGACGCCGAGCAGCGAGGTGGATGTGCTGTTCATCGACGACCAGCCTTCGGATATTCAACTGCCGAGCGCGGTGGACTTGACTGTGACCGAGACTGAGCCGGGATTGCGGGGCGATACGGCCTCAGGTGGGGGAAACAAGCCGGCGACGCTTGAGACGGGCACGACAATCCAGGTGCCTTTGTTCGTGGACGTGGGCGAGAAGGTGCGTGTGGATACGCGCTCCGGCGAATACATGTCGCGCGCGTGAGTGCGCAAGCCGTCGGGTCGGGTCGGTAGCTGAGATGCGCCGCTCCGAGCAGCGCAGGGCGGCTGTGTTCGCGCTCTACCAGCATGACCTCACAGGGGTGGAGCTGACGGATGCGCTGGGGGGGAGCTCATCGCTACTCACTCGTGCCCTCGCACACGCCGCCGCGGACCGCGCGGAGGAGCTGGATGAGGTTATAGATCGCCACGCCCACGGGTGGTCGGTGCAGCGGATTCAGCCGTTGGAGCGCAGCATCATGCGGGTGGCGTTGATCGAGATGTTGCACCCGGATGTGGCGCCGGGCGAGACCCCGATCCCGCCGGAGGGGGCGATCGAGGAGGCAGTTGAGAGCGCGAAGACGTTCTGCGGAAGCGATGCGCCCGCGTTCGTGAACGGGGTGCTGGGTGCGGTATTGCGCGAGTTGCGCCAGAATGCGAGTCACCAATGAGTCTGGAGCAGATCGACGAGTTGATCGAGCAGTTGGAGCGAGCGGCCGAGCAGTTGCGCTCAGGCGAGTTGTCGGCTGATGCGGCGGCGACGCTGGTGGAGGATTGCGCGTCCCTCGCAACGCAGGCGAGCGCGGAGCTAGAGCGGGAGGCACGTGCGGAGGCCTCGCCCGTGGCTCCCGGCCAGGACTCGCTCCTTTAGGGGCACTGATTGAAGGTCCTCTATCCGGAGCATCTGCGCGAGGAGGTGGAGCGAGAGCTCGAAGGGATGCGCTTCTCCACAGCGTCGCTCACAGAGGGGCTGGAGGAGGCGATGCGCTATTCGCTGTTGGCGGGAGGCAAGCGCATAAGGCCGGTGCTGGCGCTCGCGACGGCGCGGGCGATCGGGCTTTCCCGAGCGCTCGCGATGCCGTTGGCGGTGGCGTTGGAGTTGATCCACACCTACTCACTCATCCACGACGATCTCCCGGCGATGGACGACGACGCGCTACGGCGCGGACGGCCGACGTGCCATGTGGCGTTCGGCGAGGACGTGGCGATTCTCGCCGGAGATGGGTTGTATGCCGAGGCATTCCATCACCTGCTCGCGGCGAAGGGATCTTTACCGGAGCGGGTGCTGGCGGCGGCGGTGGAGCTTGCTGCGGCAACGGGCGTGAACGGGATGGTTGGGGGGCAGTATGTGGATGTGAGCGCAAGCGCGCCGGAGGGACCCGAGGGATTGCGCAGGCTGCACGAGTTGAAGACGAGCAGACTGATCAGCTCGTCGGTGGTGTGCGTACTTTTGCTGGCGGGCGCGAGCGAACCTGCGACAATTGCGTTTCGACGCTTTGCAGCGGAGCTTGGTGTGCTTTTCCAGATCGTGGATGACATCTTGGATGTGACTGGCACCGACGAAGCGCTCGGTAAGCCGCGGGGTAGTGATGAGAGACACGGCAAGCGAACATACGTGAGCGAGTTCGGGATAGACAAGGCCAAGGAGTTGGCCGCGGAGTCTCACCGAACCGCTCGGGAGGCGCTCGCACAAGCGGCGACGGCAGTGGGCAGAGCACCACTCACCGACACTGCCGCGACGAGCGAGCTGGAGCAGATCACAGACTTCATCTACACGCGCACATCGTGACGATCATCGACCGCATAGACGGCCCGCAGGACCTCAAGACACTCTCCGAGGACGAGCTCATCCAGCTCGCGCAGGAGGTGCGTGAGCACATCATCGACACGGTAGGGGAGATCGGGGGGCACTTCGGTGCGAACCTCGGTACGTGTGAGCTGGCGGTGGCGTTGCACTCACTTTTGGAATCTCCCAATGACAAGATCTTGTGGGATGTCGGACACCAGGCTTACCCCCACAAGATCCTCACAGGAAGAAGCAAGGGGCTGCACACGATCCGCCAATACGGAGGGCTGGCGCCGTTTTGCTCTAGAGAGGAGTCCGAGCACGACATCATGGGGGCGGGTCACGCCTCAACGTCGATCGGCTACGCGGTGGGGTTGAAGGAGGGGATGCGCCACCTCAAAGAGGAGCAGGGGGACGGCAAGGTGGTGGCGGTAATCGGAGACGGGGCCATGACCGGCGGGGTCGCGTTTGAGGCGATCGGACAGGCGGGTGGGTTGGGTACACCGATGGTGGTGGTGCTCAACGACAACGGGATGTCGATCGCCCCAAATGTGGGGGCGTTGTCGCGGTACTTCAACCGTGTGAGGTTGAACCCGAAGCTGTGGCATGCCCGCTCAGGCGTGGAGGGAGGTTTGACCCGCTTGCCGGGGGGGATCGGGTCGGCCTTCGAACGGTTGGGACCGCAGCTCAAGGAGTCGATCAAGGCGTTCTGGGCTCCAGGGTTGTGGTGGGAGGAGCTCGACTGGGCGTATATGGGGGTGATCGACGGCCACGATGTGCGCGCCTTGCGCGTCGCCTTGCGCGAGGCGATCGCGGCTGAGCGGCCGGTAGTGGTTCATATCGCGACGGTGAAGGGGAAGGGTTTTGCGCCTGCCGAGGATGGTGGGCTCGAGGGGATGGAGAAGTGGCACGCGGCGAAGCCGAAGTCGATCGCGAACCGCATGCCAACTAAGCCGGCGGCTCCGGCGGCGCAGCCGGCGACGAGCTCACAACCGGCGATCGGAAAATCGAAGGGGGCGCCCCAATACACGCAAGTGTTCGGCGAGGCGCTTGTGCACGAGTGCGCGCGCGACGAGCGGGTCGTGGGGATCACCGCCGCGATGAACTCGGGAACGGGCTTGAACATCCTGCAAGAGGCGATGCCGGAGCGGTATTTCGACGTGGGAATCGCCGAGCAGCAGGCGATCCTGTTCGCGTCGGGGTTGGCGCTACAGGGAGTAAAGCCGGTGGCGGCGATCTACTCGACCTTCCTGCAGCGGGCGTTCGACCAGATCGTGCACGACGTGTGCTTGCAGAAGCTGAACGTGGTGTTCGCGATGGACCGGGCAGGGTTGGTGGGCGACGACGGTCCCACCCACCACGGAGCGTTCGACATCGCCTACCTGCGCTGTTTGCCGAACATGGTGCTGATGGCACCGCGCGACGAGGGGATGCTCGTGCACATGTTGCACACGGCGCTCTGCTACGACGACGGGCCGATTGCACTGCGCTACCCACGCGGGGAGGGAGTGGGCGTCGAGTTGCCGACGGAGCCCCGCACGATCGGGATCGGCACGGGTGAGATCTTGATCGAGTCCCACCCACTCGGCGCAGCCAGCGTTGTGGGTCGGCGTGTGGCTTTGATCGGGTACGGGTCGGGCGTGGGTAAGGCCGAAGAGGCTGCCCATCTCTTGGCGGAGGATGAGATCGCCATGACGGTTGTGGATGCGCGCTTTGCCAAGCCGATCGACGCGGGGTTGATGGCACAGCTGGCAGCCGAGCACGACCTGCTCGTGACCGTCGAGGAGGGCGTGCTCGCGGGGGGGTTCGGCTCGGCAGTGTGGGAGACCTTGAACGAGGCGGGGGCAGCGCCCCCCCGTATCTTGCGCGTGGGTTTGCCCGACTGTTATGTAACGCACGGCAAGCCGGCGCTGCTGCACGACGAGATCGGCTTCACGGGTGAGCGCATCGCCGAGCGAGTACGAGCCGCGATCCTCCTGCGCTAATCGACCCCGGTCGGTTAGGGC
>JBOGYB010000057.1:0-7316 GCA_050696555.1 Solirubrobacteraceae bacterium
CTCCCTGAGAGATTCGAACTCCCGACCTTCGGTTCCGTAGTGCTAGTGGGTCAACTGGGAGAACCCAATTCTCGGCCGCCGACGACTTGTAGACGAGGAGTGTTTGCGGTGTGGCGTTGGCGGTAGGCTTGCATGGCGCGCTTGGCGCGTTCGCGGGCGCGTCGCTCGGCGAGCTTGGTGTAGACGGTTGAGATCAGCCAGCCGCCGTCGTCGTGACCGACCATCACGGCGGCAGTTTGGGAGTCAAGGCCGAGCCCGCCGTCCTCGACGGGGTCGACCATCCATTGCAGCGCACGGTGCTTGAGTTCGTAGAACTCGAGATCGGGCATTCCGGCGGCAACACGGACAGCGTTCCAGCGGTTGGAGAAGTTGGAGAGCGAGTAGTAGCCGCCTCGGATCGCGGGGAACAGGATCTTGGGGTTGTAGCGCGGCATCTTTTCCAGATGCCCTTGAAGCGCTGGGCTCATGATCGTCCAGCGCGGATCGTGGTCCTTCGGCGCGACTCTTTTGCGGGTAAGCGCGTCCCACTGGTAGTGGACATGGATCGTGCCTTCGCTGTAGTCGACTTCGTCGTTGTGTAGCGCGAAAATCTCGCTGGGGCGCATCGCTGTCTCGCCCTCGCAGAGCACGATCCCCTCAATCACGAGCCCGTAATCGTCGCTTCGGCTCGCGCGAGCACATTCCAGTAGTCGCGCGTACTGATTGTCTGTGACGATCTCGAAGTCGTGACGGTCCACGCGGCGCTTACGCTTGCTCGCGCCCGGCCGTGCAAACTTGTTATCGACGATCAGTTCACGGTCCTTGGCATGGTTGAAGAACTGCCGCACCGACTGCTGCACATGCGGACCCTTCGGCAGCACCCAGGTCAGCGCCTCGTCACGGCTGAAACTGTCGAGCGGCCGATCCCAGAACTCCCGCAGGAACGGGCGAAGACCCTCCTGCAAGCAAAGGACCGTTTTCGGGGTTCGGCCCTCAGCCTTCTGGCAGCGCTGCCCGTCAGGCCAAACCGTCTTTATCCGGCCATTCTCCAGCAGTTCCGCCTCGGCGAACTCTGAGACGGTCGGGACACGCTGCTCAAGCGGTTTCTCGGCCTGCTCGCGCAACTCCCGCACGGGCCTTATCGGCAGCCTGCTCGTACTCGCTCATGCTGCGGCAGCCGCCGACCCACTTGCGCTTGCCCTTGTAGGTGACGTTGCCGCACCAGTCCGGTTTACGGCGCGTACCTCGGTTGTGCGCCATCACGATCCCCCTTCTGTTGCGGGCTCGCCGCGCAGCCACGCCTCGACCTCAGATATCCGGTAGCGCAGCACCCCGCCGCGGCGCGCGTGCGGCAAGCCGTGATGGTGCTGGGCCTCGATCCACCGCAGCGCTACGTGCAGGTGCGCCGCCAGTTCGCGCTTGGTCACCCACGGCTCCCGCACCAAACCGTCCGTCGGCTCGACCACAGGCGTCGGAGGACGATCGCTAACGGGCGGCGGCGGTGCCCACAGCGACGCCGCGGTCGCGGAGCCGGTCACGGTGTAGCTTTCGCGCGGTGAGTCAAGGGTGATGTTGTCCGTGGGTGATTGTCGCGATGGGTAATCGCGGTATTTGCGTGAATCGGCAGAGGGGTGCGCTCGGCGGCCGCTTTGATGTCGGCAGGCTGATCAGGCGCCGTTGTGCGGCAGGCTTTCGTGTGCGCCGTGGAGAGCGGCTGCGTGGGCGGGCGGCAAGCTAAGTTGCGCCGTCGTGCGGCATAGCTGAGAAGGCCGTCACCGCCCACGCCGCCGAGTGCGAGCGTAGCGCCGATCGTCGTAGGGATGTTGAGATTGAAGTAGTCGCCAGCACAGGCGGCAGGCGTGACGGGCCAGCGCAACCCGTGCCTGGATCGGTCGAAAGCCGCGCGCTCTGAGTTCTCTGTCACGTGCACGGAAGGCATCGCTTCTTTGGCTCAGACCCCAGGCGATGCCCATCAGGGCATCGCGGTGCTCGGGCAGGCCCTGACGGCTGATCCGTCCACGTCGGGTGATCGTCGAGGATTGATAGCTGGCCGGCGCCAGACCGGTGGCCGAGTAGAGGTGTTCAGGGCTCGCCCAGCGCTCGATCGGCAACGTGTAGGCACTGAATGCTGCAGCTCTGACGATCGCGACACCGGGCAGTGTGGTGAGGATCTGTCCCGGGGTCTGGGCCAAGAGCCCCTCCAACTGCTCCTCGGCCAAGGCGATGTCGAGCGCCAGCTCTCGCCAACGTCGCATATCCCCTCCCAGGCGCTGTGCTCGTAGCTGCGCATCGATCGGTGGGTCCAGAAGCCGCTTCCACCGCTCACTCCAGAACGAGCCCGTCGCGTCGGTCGTGCGCCCTGGTGCCCTGGCCAGCAACGAGCGCTTACTGGGAGCACGACCCGCGAACGCCGCGGCGCAGGCCAACACCGCCTGGCCCGTGGAGGACTCCAGCTTCAGCGCTCGTCCATGACCGGGTGGTGCCGAGAGGCCGGGACAGAGAGCATTGAGCTGATCATGCAGCCGCTGCTGGAGCACCCGACGAGCGTCAACGAGCTGCGCGCGATGGCGAACCGTGCCAAGCAGCGCCTCAACGACCTGGGGCTCGGCCGGTCGACCAGCGCCCTGGCGCACAAGCCAAACTAGTGCCGCGCAGTCACGATCATCGGTCTTGAACCGACGCGAGCCGAGCTGCGCTCTGGCGGCCGTCGTCTCCGAGGGAGCGAACAACCGCAACGACCCTGGCCAGCGCCGCTCGATCTCCCCTGCCCACGCACGATGCAGCCCACCGGTCGCCTCCAGGCCAATCACGGGAGAGCCACCAACACCGCTTGAGGCGATCAACCTCTCAAGCTCATCGACGCCGTCACGCAGCACGGGCAATGAGACCGGCTCACCGATCAGCCCCCGCTCCCCGCTGGTCAACCACACCCGATTGAATGCCTTGCCCGGATCGATCGCAACAATCAACGAGCTCGCGGGCACCTCCATGCGCAACAAGTCCAAGAGAAACCTCCCTCATCAAAGAACAAAAGAGAAGACCCTCCCCAACACCACCACGGAAGATCATCCTCAAAACAGATGTTTGGGAGCTATCAGCTGTCCAGACCGGGGATAGGGTCGACCGGAAGCTCTCCATGTATCTCTTCGAGACCGATCAGGTCGTTTCGATCGCGGGGGCGGTTGGCAAGGCGCTTGAAGCCGACGATGCTGCTCAGGCCGGCGAGCAGGAACTCCACGCCACCATAGTCGGCTCGGATGGCGTGTTGCTCGACGGTGTCGAAGTCGAGTGGCGGGAGCCCACCGCGAAGGATGTCGACCACTCCCGCATCGGTCCTGGCCCGAAGGTGGGCTTGGCCGATCAGATGTTCATCGCGAAGGGGAGCATCATCGCGCAGCCTGACACCGCTGAGCTTGGTGAGTGCGGCGAGCACACGTTGATCGTTCTCCGAGCTGTCAGGGACCAGGAGATCGATGTCCTCGGTCGCGCGAACGAAGCGGTTGGCGATGACGGCGAATCCACCGATCACAACGAAGCGGGCGCCCTCGTCGGCCATCGCCGCGACGGCAACATCAAGTTCAGGATCGAGCGCTGCCATCGGCTTGCTCGATGGCTCGTAGTAGTCCTGCTGCTTGGGCGGAGAGGTGCTGTCCACGACGCAACAGCTCCTCGACCGGGGTGTTGACGGGCGGGGTCATGAACTGTTGCTTCTCGGAGTTCAATCGAGCCCACGTGTTGCCGTGACCGGGCTCCAGCAAAGTATGCACAGGTGGCTCCATTACCTCGCATTTTATCGGTCGGTTCGGTGGAAATCTGCCCTAGGGCTACTAATGGGGCAATCAATCGTTCCCGCAACGGCGGATATCGCGCAGGAATCTTGTCTGACATTGCTTAGTGCGTCACACTAGAGCGATGCGCGTGCTCGTGGTTGGAGCCGGCGGTGTTGGCGCGGCGTTCGCGGCGATAGCCCAGCGTCGGCCTGCGTTCGACCATGTCGCGCTGGCAGACGTATCTCCCGCGCGCGCCCATGATGTGGTGGCCAAGCTGGGCGAAGCGGACCGTTTCTCCGCCGAGCGCGTAGACGCGTCCGACAAGGAGGCGCTTGTGAAGCTGATCGAGCGGGTGCGCCCCGACGCGGTGCTCAATGCCTGCGACCCGCGCTTCAACGAGCCGATCTTCGACGCGGCCTTCCAGGCGCGCACGACCTACCTGGACATGGCGATGACCCTCTCCCATCCACACCCGCAACGTCCCCACGAGCTGCCGGGGGTGATGCTCGGCGAGGTGCAGCTCGCACGCAGCGAGCAATGGGAGCAGGAGGGGCTGCTCGCCCTCGTGGGTATGGGTGTCGAGCCGGGGCTATCGGACGTGTTCGCGCGCTACGCCGCCGACGAGCTGTTTGCAAAGGTGGATGAAGTGGGTGTGCGCGACGGGGCTGACCTGGTAGTGGATGGTTACGACTTCGCCCCCACCTTCTCGATCTGGACGACCATCGAGGAGTGCCTGAACCCACCACTCGTGTGGGAGCGTGAGCGGGGCTTCTACACCACCGCTCCCTTCTCCGAGCCCGAGACGTTCCATTTCCCTGAGGGCATCGGCCCGGTGGAGTGCGTGAACGTGGAGCACGAGGAGGTCGTGTTGATCCCACGCTGGGTGCCCTGCGAGTGTGTCACATTCAAGTACGGACTCGGGCAGGAGTTCATCGACGTGCTGCGTACGCTCCATAAGCTCGGTCTCGACTCCACCGAGCCGGTGTCGGTTCGCGGGAAGGAAGTGGCGCCCCGCGATGTGGTCGCGGCGGCGCTACCGGACCCGGCGACGCTCGGCGAGCGGATGACCGGCCGCACGTGCGCGGGTACCTGGGTTACGGGCACAGGCGCCGACGGTGCGCCGCGCTCCACCTACCTCTATCACGTGGTGGACAACGAGCACACGATGCGCGAATACGGCTCCCAGGCCGTCGTGTGGCAGACCGCGGTCAACCCCGTCGTGGCGCTCGAGTTGCTCGACGAGGGCCTCTGGCGGGGTACCGGGGTGCTGGGACCCGAGGCTTTTCCACCCGAGCCGTTCTTGCAACGCTTGGCGGCGCTCGGCTCCCCCCACGGTCAGGTGGAGCTGTCGCCAGACAGATAGCTCGTCACTGCTCCCCAGGCTAGTGGGTGGCTAGTGGTAACCTAGTGGGTATGGCTTATGTAGTCGCTCGCAAGGGCGGACGGTTTGAGATCCGCGAGTCGCTTCATACAGCGAAAGGTCCTCGTGCGCGTACTCTCGTCAGCTTCGGTGTCCTGACCGACGACATCATGGCGGCTGGGGCTATGCGGGCGCAGCGGCCGTTTGACGCGGAGGCGGTGATTCGCTCGGGAAGGCGTGCCGGGGCGCGGGTGCGTGTCGCGACGTCGGGGGCCAGTCGCGCGCGCGATCGCTTCCTGGCCGGTTCGAGGAGGATGGCGAGCACCGTCGATGAGGTGCCGAGCACAACAGCACGGGGGGATGCCGGTGTGGCGTTGATGGAACTGCTGGGTTTCGCAGACATGGTGAGGGCCAGTCAGCAGCCGCGGCCCCTCGAGCCGCTCATGTTCCCAGTGCTGTCTCACCTGGCCGGGCACGCCAGGACCGCGGTCGCGCAGCGACCGTGACCGACCCACGCAGGCTCGATGGCCTCAGCTCGCGGATCGTGGCGGTTCACGAGATGCTCGATTCGATGCGGGTCCAACACCAGTTCGGTGGAGCGATAGCGCTGGCGTGGTATCGCAGCCCGCGCGCCACCACCGACATCGACCTGAACGTCACGGTCCCGCCGGAGCAGGCGAAGCCCGTGCTCGGTGCGCTGGCTCATCTTGGCGTGAGCGTTTCACCGGTCGAGCAGGCCACGATCGAGCGCGACGGTCAGGCCAGGCTCGACTGGGAGGGCTCCTACCTGGACCTGTTCTTCGCCACGCTCGATTTGCACCGGGAGATGGCGACACACTCGCGCGAGGTGGACTTCGGGCCGATGCGCATACCGATTCTCTCGCCCGAGCACCTGATTGTGTGCAAGGCGATCTTCGACCGGCCCAAGGATTGGGTGGACATCGAAGAGATCGTGGACTGGGGGACGGATGTGGACCGAAAGACGGTGTTGCGCTGGATCGAGGAGTTGCTCGGAGCCGATAGCGCCCAGCACGAGCGGCTGGCAGATCTGCTGCTGGCGCCGGCGATTTAGCGCTTCGCCCTCAGAACCTGGCCGGTGCGTGCTCCACCGGCTCCTCGAACAACCCCGGCTTTACTGTTTCAAGCCGGCGTGAGAAGAATTCGCGGAAGAACGGTCGCGAGACGAGCATCAGGATCACGCCGATCAAGAGGCCACCGATGCCCATCCAGATCGGGAGGGTGATGCCGAGGATGGGTTTGGATTCGACTTCGGCGGCGTGACCGTAGGCGATCATCGCCTTGATGAATATCCCGAACAGCATCAGCCCACCGAGCAGCGGGGCGAGACCGAGCAAAAGGAAATCGCGCACACTGTTACTCAGCTCGTGGCGGTAGTAGACCGCGCAGGCGATGCCGGTGAAGCCGTAGTAGAAGCAGATTGGGAAGCCGATGGCGGTGATGGAATCGGAGAGGGCGCTTTCGGAGACGTTGAGGATGATGACCGTCCAGATGATCGACACCGCCCCCATCAGTAGGGTGGAGAAGCTGGGGGTGAGGTAGCGCTCGTGGATATTCCCGAACGCTTTCGGGATCGATTTCCACCAGGCCATCGAGAGCGTGGTGCGGGCTGTGGGAAGGATGGTGGTCTGTGTGGACGCCGAGGCGGAGGTGAGCACCGCGATAATCAGCAGCTTGTCCCATGGTTTGCCAAACACACCTGTGCCGAGCACGCTTAGCACGTCCGATTGGTTGGCTTCGTTGGTGAGTAGCGCCGTCCCGCCCCATGCCTGGCCGGCGGCGGAGACGATCACATAGATGAGGACGAGCAGGATGGTGGACATCACCGCTGCCCTCCCCGGACCCTCGTTGGGGTCTTCTGACTCCTCGTTCACAGCTACCCCGGAGTCCCACCCCCAGTAGATGAACAACCCGAGTAGGACTCCGTCGATGAGCGACCCGAAGTTCAGCGCGAACGGGTTGAACCAGGCGAGCGCCGGCTCGATCGAGCCGGCGGGGTGGTTGGCGTAGACCTTCACGAAGGTCACGACCGCGAACACCCCAAGGATCGTGATCTCGGCCGACAGCAGGACCTGCTGGATGCGGGCCGACAGCTCGATCCCGCGGTAGCAGATCCAAGTCATCAGGGCGATCCATACGACCGCCGCCGCGACGATCGCTCCGGTGGATTCGGCGGCGGAGTTCAAGTC
>JBOGYB010000058.1:0-7316 GCA_050696555.1 Solirubrobacteraceae bacterium
AGCCACGGCGCCATGTGCTTTGGCGATCGCCTTGGTGAGCCCTTCCACGCCCGGTGCCGCGCCGTGATACACGGATGTCGGCGCGGCAGGGTTCGCTTGGGCCACGGTCTTCGCCGGTGTCTGCTGCGTGGGGGTCGATGGCGCCGGTTCGCTCGGGTTGGCGGCGTGACCGCGCAATGCCACCATCCACAGGAGCCCGAGCACCGCCACCGCCCCGAGGGCGATCTGATAAGGACGTGAAAGCTGAGCCACGTCACCTATCTCGGCATTTCCGCGTCCCGAGTTGAACGCGTCCATAGCGCATGGACGCTTCGCAAGGGTCCATTCACTGCAAGGAAGCCCTTCATCACTACGATTTCAGGCCATTCGTGACGGCTCGCGACCAGGCAAACCCGGGTTTACGCCAGCTCGCGCAATCCCCGTAGCACCGCGTGCACCACCTTGTCCGTCTCGATCGTCTCCTGCCCGCCGTCCTGCATGTCCTTGAGCGTCGTCTCCATCTCGCCCACGATCGCCATGTAGCGCGCACCCATCCGGTTGGCCTGGCCGAGCTGTCCCTTCAGCGACCGGCCCCCCATCTCCATCACGGCCTTCAAGCCCGCTGAGCGCGCCTCGGAGAGGACCCCGAACGCGATCGACTTCGTGCGCGGGCTCGCGGCTTTCATCTCCATATCCGTCATAACACCCACATACAGATCGACGGCTGCCGTGCCCACGGGCGGAAGATTGCCGGCGAGGGCGATCCGCTCCATCCCCGCCGCCCAGCCCATCCCCGCCGTCGGTGGTCCGCCGAGCTGCTGCACCAGTCCGTCATAGCGCCCGCCCCCGCCCACACCGCTCTGCGCCCCCAGGGCATCGCTCGTGAACTCGAACACCGTGCGGGTGTAGTAGTCCAGACCGCGCACGAGCGTCCCGTCGACCTCGTATGCGACGCCCGCGCGATCCAATAGCTCACACACCTCCGCGAAGTGCTCCGTGTCCTCAGCGTCGAGCTCATCCAGCAGCCGCGGCGCGTCCCGCATCGCCGTCACCGTCCCCTCGTGGGTCGAATCGAACGCCCGCAAAGGATTGAGGTCGATGCGCTCACGCACCTCCTCCGACAGGCTCGCCTCATTGGCGCGTAGATGCCGCTGCAAGCGCTCGCGGTAGCGCACCCTACTCTCACCGCTGCCGAGGCTCGACAGGCGCAACCGCACCTCCCTCACCCCCATCTCCTCGAGCAGCGCGCCGAGCAGCGCGATCGACTCCGCGTCCACGGCCGGATCCTCGCTCCCCAGCGCCTCCGCTCCCACTTGCCAGAACTGGCGGAACCTCCCCTTCTGCGCCCGCTCATAGCGGAAGAAGCTCGACATGTACCACAACTTCACCGGCTGGGGGAGCTTGTGCATCCCGTGCTCCACGTATGCCCTGCACACTGGCGCCGTGCCCTCCGGGCGCAGCGTCAACGAGCGTCCACTCCCATCGGTGAGCGTGTACATCTCCTTCTGCACGATGTCTGTGGAGGCCCCCACTCCGCGCGCGAACAGCTCGGTCGCCTCGAACGTCGGCGTCTCGATCCGCTCGTACCCCGCCCCCTCGAGGATCGTCCGCGCCTTTGCCTCCACGGTCATCCGCGCCGCTGCCTGCTCGCCGAGCACGTCATACGTGCCCCGCGGCGCCTTTATCCGCTCACCGCTCAACTTCTGCGCGCCCGCTCTACGCCCTGTGGTTGTGGTGCCTCTCGCGCACGCTCCACCGGCACCTTCGCGGCCGCACGCAACTCCGCCAGGAACGGGTTCGCATCCCACTCCCGTCCGAGCGTCGTCGCGCCAATGTGCCCCGGATATACGGAGGTGTCGCGCTCGAAGCGCCCCATCAACGACCCGATCGAGCGCTCCAGCGTACCCCAGTCGCCCCCCGGGAGATCCGTTCTGCCAACCGACCCCTGGAACAACACGTCGCCCGAAAGCAACACCGGGGAATCCTCCGGTCCGTCCACGCCAGACGCCTCGACTGGGGACGAGGAGGAGATCGCATAGGTGACATGCCCTGGGCTGTGGCCCGGCGTGAACACCACCTCGATGTCCATCCCCGCGAGCTTCAACCGCTCGCCACCCTTCACGGTCTCCTCTGCCACCCAGCTCTCGAACGGACCGAACCCCGCCATCGTCCATTTCATGATGTCCGCCAGCACACCCCCCTCGATCTCAGGGCAGTACACCGGCGCGCCAGTCGCCTTCGCTATCGGCGCCACCGCTCCGATGTGGTCGAAGTGGCAGTGGGTGACGAGGATCGCCTCGATCTCGACCCCGAGGGCTTGCGCAGCGTCGAGCAACCGTTGCGGCTCCTCTCCCGGGTCGATCATCACCGCCTTGTTCGCCTCGGCGTTGGCGCGCACGATGTAGGCGTTCTCTTGAATCGGCCCCACGCTGAAGCAGCGCACGTCAGGACCGCCGCTGTAACCCTCCACGCCGGTCACTTCGAGCCCGTCCCACCCATCTGCTTGGCCTTCCCGGCCATCCTGCGCTTGTACAGCCACATATCGGTGTAGTAACTGATCGGCACATACGCGATCAACACGATCGGGAACAGCGCGATTGCCTCGTTGGGCTTTTTGAGCAGCAGGATGCTGATCAGGAGCATCACCACCGCCGCCGCCATCGCCCGATAGAAGGCACCGCGCCATGTCGGCTCCCGGTCCATGCGCGCCACCCTCGCATCCTTTGCCGCTGCTGTACTCGGCTTGCTGGCCTTCTCCGCCGCGGTCGGCTTGCGCCCTGTGCGACCGCGCGACTCCACCATCCCGGCGGCGTTGCCGCGGTGCTTGGTTTGCCGTCTGCGCTTGGTTTGGGCCATCTCGCCTCGCTCCTGGTCTCTACAGGGTATTCCCGCGTCCGCCACACGACGGTGCATCTAGAACCCTAGTGCGTTCTCGATCGTGTGCGCACCGGCGTCGAACCCCCTCAACGGAACGTCCTCGGGGAAGCCCTCGAGGGCCGCCTTGGGGGCAAGCCCCACAAGCTCGCCGCATGACACCTGCGCGTGCCTTCGCACTGCCGCCACCACCTCGCTTAGCGGCAACTCGAGTGGGCGCTCCACATTCATCGACACCTGGGGGATGGTTATGTCTTTTTTGGGTGACTCGCGCGCGGGCGCGGAGTTAGGCTTACTTCGCGTGTGCGCGCGCGAGTCACCCCGATTTGGATCACCACCACTCCGCTCTCCGGGCCGCAACGCAACCCCGATTGCGCGCAAACCCGGCAGCCCCTCGACACCTCCCTCGCGGATTGCGTTCGCGATACGCCCCGCATCCTCGACAGTGGCGGGCGGCGCCAGCTCCAGGTTGAACGCCACGAGCGGCTCTCTGGCGGCGACGAGCGTCGCGCCCGCCGTCGGGTGCAGCCGGGAGGGGCCAAAGTCGCTTTGAAGCTCCCCGCAGCGCAGGCGAGCGACGAGCGCTCCCACGCCCCCCTTGCGAAGCTCCGCGCGCGTACGGCCACCAGCGAGGTCCCCGTACAGCAGCACCGGCACACTCAGATGCTCGCCGATCTCGTGCGCCACCACGAGCGCCTGTGCGCACGCTGCGCCCCGCTGTGCCGGGTGGAGGTAGACGATCGGCATGACATCCACAGCACCGACATGCGGGTGCTCGCCGACAGCGGCCGGATCGCGACCCTCCCCCACGTCGATCCGTTCCACCGCCTCACGCGCGCCCGCCAGCAGCGCCTCCCCCAGCTCTCCCTGCGATCCCGCGAGCGTGTACACCGAACGGTGATGATCGACATCCGAGTGCACGTCCAGCAGACGGCTATTCCCCTGCGCCGCGAAGGCTATGGCGACCGCCTCGATCGTGTGGGGCTCGCGTCCCTCAGAGACGTTCGGCACTGCTAGCAGCGTCGGCGCTCCCATCGACGCCAGAGCATAAGCATTCGCATCGAGCTCAGCGCATGAGAGCCGCAGCCGATTCGTCACGCCGCCCTCGAACACATCCACCTCAGTTCCTGCCCTCGACTGGCTAAACTCCCCGCTCTCGCCGGAGTAGCTCAGTTGGTTAGAGCAGCGGAATCATAATCCGCGTGTCGGGGGTTCGAGTCCCTCCTCCGGCATCGTCGCAAAGCCACTAACCAAGCGGTTTCGACTCTATCAGGACCCGTGGACGGGCTTCTTAATTTCCCCACTGATTTCCCCAGGGGGCGTCGCGGGGGCGTGGAGGGCGCGAAATGGGGCGCCTACAGGCTCAGAGCGGTCTCGATCAACTGTCGCGCAGGGTCGAAGCCGAGGATCGGGATGTCCTTTGGGAAGCCCTCGAGGGCGGCTCTTGGCGCTAGGCCCACGAGCTCGGCGGCGGCGATCTCCGCGTGCCGCGAGACCGCCTCTACGATTCGTGCCAGCGGCAGCTCCAAGGGCCGCTCCACGTTCATCGAGACCTGAGCGACCCCGCGGGTCTCGAGGGGCACACCGATCGCCCTAAGTCCCCGTAGAGCCTCCGCTCCGCCCTCGCGGATCAGACTGGCGATCCTGCGAGCGTCTGTGACCGTGGCCGGTGGCGCCAGCTCCAAGTTGAACGCCACCAGCGGCTCCCTCGCTGCCATCAGCGTCGCTCCGGCTGTGGGATGCAACTCGGGCGGGCCGAAGTCGGGATGCTGCTCCCCGCTGGCGATCCGCTCGGCCAGGCCCCGGCACCCGCCACGGCGCAGCTCCGCTCGTGTGCGTGCCGGCTTGCCCTCGGTGGCCGTCAGCTCGCCGTACAGGAAGACCGGGACCTCGAGTTCAGTGCCAATCCGGTCGGCTACGACCAACGCTTCTGCGCACGCCGCACCTCGCATCGTGGCGTCGAGGTAGACGACCGGGAGCACGTCTATTGCGCCTACGTGCGGATGCTCTCCTCGGCCACCGGGTGGCTGATCGGTCATCACGTCAACGTGACTCAGCGCGGCCCTCGCGCCCGTCACGAGTGCGTCGGCGAGGGTGCCCGGGCTGCCCGCGAGGGTGTAGACCGCTCTGTGGTGGTCGGGATCGGCGTGAACGTCCAGGAGGCGGGTGCGCTCGCCTGCTGTGAAGCTCGCCGCGATCAAGTCGATCACGGCTCGGTCGCGGCCCTCTGAGACGTTTGGGACCGCGAGTAGTGAGGTCGTGTCGGGCACCACCGCCAGGGCACTAGATCAGAAAGCGCGGTCGCGTCCGCCCGCTGACCAGATGTCTCTGGGTGCGTCGTGGCAGTACGACGCCTTGGCCGCAGGGGAAGCGACCTACCAAGCCGGGTGTGGTCGTCTAGCGCGTTGGTTGTTCAGCGAGCCAGTCGTCGAGCATCTGGCGCGTGAAACGGATATGCCGTCCTACTCGACGGCACGGTAGGCGACCAGCTCGCACGGCCTCATAGACCCAGCTCGTCTTGACGTCGAGATACCAAGCTGCGTACTCGGGGCGAAGGAGCCGATCTTCGGCCAGCATGGCCTGTGGGTTTGCTGTTGTTGTGGCTTCCATATGGTTGTAGACCTCGACCATGCGGGAGCGGCCAACGAAATTAGGAGGCTCGGAGAAGGCTTCGCGTGCCCATCTGTGGGAAGCGCACTCGAGCGAACCCGACGAAGGATCAGGGATGTGGGTCGGCTGCGGCACTGACGAGTTGCTCGGCGCGCTCCTTGATTCCGCTCAGCATCTTGCGCTCCATGAGAAGGGAAGCGGGCTCCATCGGCACCATGCCGATGCGGGCGGCGAGTGAGGGGAGTCGAAAGCGGTTGCGGCTGATCAGGCGGGTTACGCCGTCGCGTTCTTCGAGCACGAAGGTCCAGACCCAGTTGGTGTCCTGCGAGCGCCAAGCGAGGACATGCTCGGCCTCGACGCGCTCGAGGCTCATCCTGTTGGCTCCGAAGCCGATTGTGTCTCCAACCTGGGGGTTTTGGAACTCGGATAGGACGCGATCGACGCTGTGCATGTGGAGGCCAAGCAGATTCTCGATCCAGTCGTATGTGTATGCGCCACCCCGGGGCGCGGGACCCATCTGTGCAAGCCACGGCCAGATCGCTGCGGCCGGCGCGTCGATGGTGATCGCCCGGGTAGAGATGCCGTCCGCATCTTCGAGCAGCTCATCTCCTGGCAGGTGGGCGAGAGCCTCGGCGTCGGTCGCGCCCCAAGTGAGGATCGGCCGGCGCAGGACCGTGTAGTACGCGAGAGCCACAGAAACGAGTGGGAGAGCAACAGAGCGCAGCTTCATCATGGCCTCCGTAGGGGATGCGCGTCGGGGAAGCGGACTAAGCCTCAATCAGCACCTTGAGCTTGTCCGGCAAGACGGCCAGGACATCGTCGATCTCACCTGGAGTTATGTGCTCGCGCAGCACCCGCGCGACCGCGGTGACGGCGACCGACGCCTCGGTCTCCCCGGCCATGCGACCCTCGCTGACTACGTGGTCGAGGAACGCCTCGACATCGTGGATCGGCAGCGGCGTGCGGCTGGGGTCCCAGTCCTCGTAGTAGATGCCGCGAATGAGAGTCGGTAGCTGCGCTGCGAGCTTGGCCGCGACATCGACGGTCAGCCGGTCGCGCAGCGTATGCAGGACGGCGCGCAACGCGCGATAGGCGTAGTGGCGGTCCTCGACGCCGAGCTCTGCAGCGATCTCCTTGAGCCAGATATGGGCCTTCTCGACGCTGTGCTCGATGATGCTCGGGTCCGTGTCACTCATGCTGGCTCCTTGCGGATCGCGGGTCAGATGCGGCTTAGGCAAGCGTCTATGAGCGTGTGCAGGCGCGCATCAGGTGCAACTACGCAACGGCGAGAGGGTCACTCCACGATGTGACGCTGCGTCTTCCCCGATTACGTTCGGAGTGACCCCATCCTTCCCCAAATAAGGAGGCAAGCAATGGCGATAGCACTCACGCGATGGGACCCGTTTGCGGAGCTCGGCGAGCTGCGCAGCAGGTTCGATCACATCTTCGAGGAGTTGACCGACGGGCGGGAGCGCAGGTGGATGCCGGCGATCGACGTGGAGCGCGAGAACGGCAACCTCGTCGTGCGCGCTGACGTGCCCGGGATCAAGCCCGATGAGGTCAAGATCGAGGTGCAGAACGACATCCTGACGGTCTCGGGCGCACACGAGGAGCGCAAGGAGGAGCAGGACAAGCAGTTCCTGCGCCGCGAGCGTCGCTACGGGTCCTTCAGCCGCTCGATGGCCTTGCCGCCGGGCGTGGATGCCAAGAAGATCAAGGCCAAGACCCGCGACGGAGTGGTCGAGGTGACTATTCCGCTCCCCAAAGAGACCAAGAAGGAGACGGTCACGATTACCCCGACCGCCGCCTGACGCACGCGCGGCGTTTGGGTCCAGCGTCCGAAGGGCCTGGAC